>JANJUH010000285.1 GCA_024710675.1 Lysobacterales bacterium | reverse complement strand
TTCCAGGCGCGGCAACCCCCGTTTGCGCGCCGCGCTCTACATGCCCGCCCTAACGGCAGCCCGTCACGACCCGAACCTCAAGGTCTTCGTCGAGCGTCTCCAGGCCAGCGGCAAGGAAGGCAAGCAACCCATTTGCGCCGTATCCGGGAAGCTGCTCCACGGCATCCATGCCATGTTCCGGACCAACCAACCGTGGGACAGCCAACGCCTCGTCGCCAGCGCCAAACAACCACAGAAAACCGCTTGACGGGGAACGGAGGATCTACTCAAGACATCGATATCCGCGGCACTGGTAGGAGCGCGCTCTGCGCGCGAAAGGACCTTGCCGCAGGTCGATCGCGCCCAAGGGCGCTCCTACGCAAGGCGTCGATATCCGCGGCATCCGTAGGAGCGCGCTCAGCGCGCGAAAGGACCTTGCCGTAGGTCGATCGCGCCCAAGGGCGCTCCTACGGGAGGCGTCGATATCCGCGGCACCCGTGGGGGTGCGCCCTGCGCGCGACAGCGCGTCGCCGTCGCGCTCCCATTCGGCCTCAGCCCATTGCCCGCCGCAGCCGCGAGGCCAGTGCATCGAAGAGGATCACGGCCAGCACCAGCACCATCAGGATGATGCCGACGATGTGCCAGTTGCCCCAGTCGACGGCGAGCTTGAGTTCGTAGCCGATGCCGCCGGCGCCGACTACGCCCAGCACGGTGGCGGTACGGAAGTTGTACTCGAGCATGAAGATGCTGCTGGAAACGAGGTTCAGGCGCACCAGCGGCAAGTCGGCGAGCAGGAAGGTCGCGGTGCGACCGAGGCCGAGTTCGCGCAGCGCCTCGGGCACGCGGCGATCGACCGCCTCGAAGTGCTCGTAGTAGAACTTGGCCAGGTAGCCGACCGAATACACCGCCAGCGCGAGGATGCCGGCCAGCGCACCGAGGCCGAAGGCGCCGACAGCGAGCAGCGCCCACAGCAGCGAGGGCACCGAGCGTACGGCGTTCAGCAACGCGCGCACCGGCAGGTGTAGCCAGGCCGGGGCCAGCGTGCGCGCGGCCATTGCTGCGGCTGGTAGTGAAACGGCAATGGCCAGAACCGTGGCCAGCAGCGCCATCGCCAGGGTATCGACCACCGCACGGCCGAGGCTGCCGTAAGGCGCGGCTTGCCATTGCTCGGCGCTCGGGATCAGGGCGGAGGTGAAACGGGCCAACTGCGCCATGACCCCGCCCTCGGGCGACTCGAGATCGAGCCAGCTCACTGCCATCGCACACAGCAGAGCGACCAGGGCCGTGGCGATCGCCGCATACAGCACCGTCGAGCGCTCGTGACCGGGCTCGGCGGCGCTGGCGGTGGCGAAGGCCGGTGGCTCGATGTGCCCGGCATCCGCGCCGCGGGTCGCCGGAGCCGCAGACGCGGCACCCAGTTCGACGATGCGATCGGCATGGTCCTCCGCCAGCGCGCGGTCGTGCAGCACCGAGACCACGGTCAGTCCGTCCTCGCGACGAAGGCGGTCGATCAGGGTCATCAGTGCCGCGGCCGAATCACGATCGAGCGCCGAGGTGGGTTCGTCGGCCAGCAGGATCTTCGGCTCGCGCATCAGCGCGCGGGCGATGGCCACGCGTTGCTGCTCGCCACCGCTCAGGCGGTCGACGCGCGTGTGGGTACGGGCGCCCAGCCCGAGTCGTTCGAGCAGGCTGCGAGCACGCTCTCGCTCGGCCAGCGTGGCGCGCAATCCGCTGCGCGCCCGCGCGCCATCGAGGGTGTTGGCCAGCGCCGTGCGTGCGCCGACCAGGCGGAAATCCTGGTGGATGCTGGCACACGGACCCTCCACCGCAACCCGCCCACGGCCAGGGCGTAACTGCCCGCCGATCAGCCTGAGCACGCTGGTCTTGCCGGCACCGGAGGGACCGACCAGCGCGACGTGCTCACCCGGAGCAACGCTCAGTGCGAAGCCGTCGAGCACGGCGACACCGCCCAGTTCGAGGGCGATGTCGTCGAGGACGACGGCAGACGCCGTCACTTGGCCAGGCCTTCGATCGGCAGCCCGGACTTCTCGATCGCGGCGACGGCCGCGGCGACATGGCTGTCCTCGTCGACCTCGACGAAACGGCTGGCGCCGTAGACATCGCGCAGCAAGGCCGGCTCCTTCGCGGCCAGGTCGAGCAGCGCCTGCTTGAGGCCGGCCCGGATCGCAGGCTCGAGGCCCTTGCGCACGGCCACCAGATGCGTGGGCACGCCGGGTGTGCGCGCGAGCACGCGCAGGCGGGCACGATCGGTGGCCGGCAGGTAGACATCGGCGGCCGGGCCCTCGAGGACATAGTCGCTGACCGTGGCCACGTCGGCGCGTCCGGCCAGCACCTCATTGAGCGCCTGGGTGTAGGAGCCGCCGAAGGCGACCTGGGCGAACACGCTGCGGGCATCGCCGCCGGCCGCCATCATGCCTGCCTCGACGAAACGCTTGAGCGGGAAGACATAACCGCTGGTGCTGGTCGGGCTGGTGAAGGCGAAGCGCAGCGTGGCGGCCTTGGCCTTGAGGTCGTCGAAGTCCTTCAGCGGGCTGTCCTGGGCGACCACGAACAGCGAGTCGTACTCGGTGCGCGCCACGCCGCGGGCATCGACGCGCTCCTCGGCCAGAAGCAACTCGGAGCCGCCATCGCGCCGGGCCAGCAGGAAGGGCAGGGCGCTGGTGTAGGCAGCATCGGCCTGCCCGGAGACCAGCGCCTGCACGGAGGCCGAGTAGTCGGTTGGCACCATGACCCGCACTTCGCGGCCGAGCGCTTCACCGAGCAGTTTGCCGAGGCGTTCGGCGCTGTCCTTCAACTGGGTCGGGTCTTTCTGTTTCTGGAAGACGACCACCAGGTGTTCACGGGCATGTACGGGCGCACTGAGCAGCAGCGCGAGGCCGGCGAGGACGCCAAGCAGGGCTTTCATCGGACTTTCCAGTCGGCACCTGGGGTGCGGGAGGTCGTGGATACTAATGCGAAGGGTTCCCATTTGCGAGGAAGATCGGTGAACGGCGCGTGGCTGTGACACACCGCCTCCGAGCTTTTCCGGGTCCGGAGCGGTAGACTGTCGCCCCGGCTTCTTCAGTCCGGGATTCCCCCAATGACCCCCCTCGTCTTCGTCACCGGCGGCGTCGTGTCCTCGCTCGGCAAGGGCATCGCCTCGGCGTCCCTGGCCGCCATCCTCGAAGCGCGCGGCCTGCGCGTGACGATGATGAAGCTCGACCCCTACATCAACGTCGATCCGGGCACGATGAGCCCGTACCAGCATGGCGAGGTCTTCGTCACCGACGACGGCGCCGAGACCGACCTGGATTTGGGTCACTACGAGCGTTTCGTGCGCACGCGGATGACCCGCCGCAACAACGTCACGACCGGCCGCATCTACGAGAACGTGATCCGAAAGGAGCGTCGCGGCGACTATCTGGGCGCCACGGTGCAGGTGATCCCGCACATCACCGACGAGATCAAGCGTTGCATCGACGAAGCGACCGCCGGCTACGACGTCGCGCTGGTCGAGGTGGGGGGCACCGTCGGCGACATCGAGTCGCTGCCTTTTCTCGAAGCGATCCGCCAGATCCGCATCGAGCGCGGCCCGCAGCGGGCGTTGTTCATCCACCTGACGCTGGTGCCCTTCATCAAGGCGGCCGGCGAGATCAAGACCAAGCCGACGCAGCACTCGGTGAAGGAGCTGCGCTCGATCGGCATCCAGCCGGACATCCTGCTGTGCCGTTGCGAGCAGCCGCTGCCCGAGGGCGAGCGCCACAAGATCGCGCTGTTCACCAATGTCCCGGTGGACGCTGTGGTGTCGGCGATCGATGTCGACATCGTCCACCGCCTGCCGATGTGGTTCCACGAACAGGGCCTCGATCGCATCGTCGTCGAACGCCTCGGCATCCAGGCGGGGCCGGCCGACCTCTCCGACTGGCAGCGCGTGGTCGATGCCATGGTGCATCCGGAGGACGAGGTCGAAATCGCGGTGGCCGGCAAGTACGTCGAGCACAAGGACGCCTACAAGTCGCTCTCCGAGGCGCTGCGCCACGGCGGACTCAACCACAAGATCCGCGTCAAGCTGCGCTGGCTCGAGTCCGAAACCATCGAGAAACTGGGCGCGGAGGCACTCGAGGGCGTGGACGGCATCATGGTGCCGGGCGGTTTCGGTGAGCGCGGTTTCGAAGGCAAGGTCATGGCCGCGCGCCACGCGCGCCTGAACCAGGTGCCGTATTTCGGCATCTGCTACGGCATGCAGGCGGCGGTGGTCGATTTCGCGCGCTCGATTGCCGGGCTGGAAGGCGCCAACAGCACCGAGAACCGGCGCGATTGCGAGCACCCGGTGATCGCGCTGATCACCGAATGGCGGACATCGACGGGCGCGGTCGAGCGCCGCACCGCGACCTCCGACCTCGGCGGCACGATGCGCCTGGGCGGGCAGGAATGCCGCCTCAAGCCGGGCACGCTGGCGCGCGAACTGTACGGCCAGGAAGTGATCCGCGAGCGTCACCGCCATCGCTACGAGTTCAACAACTACTACCGTCAGCGCTTCGAGGAACTGGGCTTGGTGATCTCCGGCCGCTCGATCGACGACCTGCTGGTCGAGATCGTCGAGTTGCCCGAGCACCCGTGGTTCCTGGCCTGCCAGTTCCACCCCGAGTTCACTTCGACCCCGCGCGACGGACACCCGCTGTTCGAGGGCTTCATCGGTGCGGCGCGCGCCTATCGCAAGGCGCGCAGGGCGGCGGCTGCGGGGGTGGTGGCGTAGCCGCGGGATGGGCCTGGCGTAGGAGCGCGCTCTGCGCGCGATTGGCCTGGCCGCGGTCCGCATCGCGCCCGAGGGCGCTCCTACGAAGAGCGGGGTCTTCGCCGCCCCCGTCGCAGGAGCGCGCTCTGCGCGCGATTGGCCTGGCCGTGGTCCCCATCGCGCCCGAGGGCGCTACCACGCCAGAGCGTCTGCAAACCGCGGCACCTGTAGGAGCGCGCTCTGCGCGCGATTGGCTTGGCCGTGGTCCCCATCGCGCCCGAGGGCGCTCCTACGCCGGGACCCGGTATCACACCACCCGCGCCTTGCCATCCCGTTCAACCCCGATCCGCTAGTCTTCCTGGTCTTCGGATACACCACGAGTTCCCCATGAATCTCTGCGGCTTCGAGGTCGGCGCGGACCGGCCCTTCTTCCTGATCGCCGG
>JANJUH010000277.1 GCA_024710675.1 Lysobacterales bacterium | reverse complement strand
GGGCGCGGTGGCGCGCGGCAAGACCATTTCGCGCGCAGAGCGCGCTCGTACGAAAGGCCGCGGGACCATCCTCCCGTAGGAGCGCCCTCTGGGCGCGATGGCGCTGGCGCCAGGATCTTTCGCGCGCAGAGCGCGCTCCTAGGAAAGGCCGCAGGACAACCCTCCCGTAGGAGCGCCCTCTGGGCGCGATGGCGCTGGCGGCAGGGTCTTTCGCGCGCAGAGCGCGCTCCTACGATCGGGCCGGACTTGAGTGGGTGTCCCAGATCCCCAATGCGACAATGCGTGCCATGACTACTCCCTTCGCTTCGCTCGGCCTGCCCGAGCCTCTTGCCCGCGCCTGTGAGTCGCTGGGTTTTTCCTCGCCCACGCCGATCCAGGAGCAGGCGATCGGGCCTGCGCTGGCTGGGCGGGACTTGCTGGCCCAGGCGCGCACCGGCAGCGGCAAGACGCTGGCTTTCGGGCTGCCGCTGCTGGCGAAGATCGAGCCGGCCGCGCTGCGGATTCAGGCGCTCGTCCTCTGTCCCACCCGCGAACTGGCCGACCAGGTGGCCAAGGAGTTGCGCGCCGCGGCGCGCTTCCTGCCGAACCTCAAGCTGATCACGCTGTGCGGCGGCATCCCCTTGCGCCCGCAACTGGCCTCGCTGGAGGTGCCGCCCGACATCGTCGTCGGCACGCCGGGACGGGTACTCGAGTTGCTCGCCGCGGATGCCTTGTCACTCGAGCATGTCCGGACCTTCGTGCTCGACGAGGCCGATCGCATGCTGGACATGGGCTTCGTCGAGGACATCCGCAGCGTCGCCAGGCGGCTGCCCGCGAACGCGCAGACCCTGCTGTTCTCGGCCACGTTCAGCGACGACATTCGCGCCATCGCGGCCACGGTGTTGCGTGAGCCGGTCGAAATCGCTGCCGCGCTGGCCGATGCACCGAAGATCGACGAGTGGGTGCATGTGGTCGACAGCGACCAACGCCATTGGGCCGTGATGCAGGTGCTGGCCGACAAGGCGCCCGAGGCCGTGCTGGTCTTCTGCAACACGCGGAAGGAGACCGCTGCGCTCACCGAGGCCCTGCAGCGCGAGGGCTTCGCGGCGGATGCCCTGCACGGCGATCTCGAGCAGCGCGAGCGTGAGGAAGTGCTGGCGCGCTTTGCCAACGGTAGCCTGCGCGTGCTGGTGGCCACCGATGTCGCCGCGCGCGGCATCGACATCGCCGGCCTGCCGATGGTGCTGAGCGCCGAGATCGCCAGCGATGCCGACCAGCATGTGCACCGCATTGGCCGCACCGGCCGAGCCGGTGAAACCGGGCTGGCGGTGGCGATCGTCACGCCGGGAGAAGGGCACTGGCGGCGCAGCATCGAAGCGGCCCGCGGGGCGCCGATCCGGGAGCGTGGCCTGCGCCTGTCTCCGCAGCGGCCGAAGCCGCAGCCCGCCGCCTTCCGCACGCTGCAGATCGACGCCGGCCGCCAGGACAAGCTGCGTCCGGGTGACGTGATGGGGGCGCTGACCGGTGCCGCGGGATTGCCCGCCGAGGCGATCGGGAAGATCTCGCTGTTCCCCACCCGCTGCTATGTGGCCGTCGCCCGTGCCCTGGCCGACAAGGCGCTGCAGAAGCTGCGCGAGCAGGGGGTCAAGGGCAGGAAGTTGCGGGTGAAGGCGATCGGTTGAGTTTCCGGGGTGCTGTCCCCGCGTAGTCCGCTGCGCGGCCAACGCGGGCTACAGGGCAGGAGTTCCGCGCGCCCCTTCTGGTGCGCTTGTTCGTGCGTCGATCGGGGGCAGGGGGCAGGGGGCACGGGGACCCCGTTCGCGGTTGGGCCCGATTTCGCCGCTCGATCGACCCCGCGCCCCCTTTCGCCTGCCCCTATCCATTCCTTCAGGTCTATCGAAACTTAAGGAGATCTTCGTCTGGGCGCTGCCTCGTCCGTGCTCGTTCAGCCCGTCCCGCCCACCGTCAGTCCATCGACGCGCAGCGTCGGCTGGCCTACACCCACGGGCACGCTCTGGCCTTCCTTGCCGCAGACGCCGACGCCCTGGTCGAGTTCGAGGTCGTTGCCGACCATCGAGACGCGGGTCAGGACATCGGGACCGTTGCCGATCAGCGTGGCGCCCTTGACCGGGGCGGTGATGCGGCCGTCCTCGATCAGGTAGGCCTCGGAGGCGGAAAACACGAACTTGCCGTTGGTGATGTCGACCTGGCCGCCGCCGAAGTTGACCGCGTACAGGCCCTTCTTGACCGAACGGATGATCTCTTCGCGGGCGTGCGGTCCGGGGCGCATGTAGGTGTTGGTCATGCGCGGCATCGGCAGGTGGGCGAAGGACTCGCGGCGGCCGTTGCCGGTCGAATGCGTGCCCATCAGGCGTGCGTTGAGCTTGTCCTGCAGGTAGCCCTTGAGGATGCCGTCCTCGATCAGCACGGTGCACTGGCTGGGCGTGCCCTCGTCGTCGATGCCGAGCGAGCCGCGGCGGCCGGGCAGGGTGCCGTCGTCGACGACGGTGACCAGCGGGTGGGCGACGCGCTCGCCGATGCGTCCCGAGAAGGCGCTGGTGCCCTTGCGGTTGAAATCGCCCTCGAGACCGTGGCCAATGGCTTCGTGCAGCAGCACGCCGGGCCAGCCGGCGCCGAGCACGACGGTCATGCTGCCGGCCGGCGCGGGGATCGAGTCGAGGTTGACCAGCGCCTGACGCACCGCCTCGCGCGCATGGGCGCGCGCAGCGTCGCCGCTCAGGTACTCGGCCAGCGACAAACGGCCGCCGCCACCGGAGAAGCCGGTCTCGCGACGGCCGCCGCGCTCGGCGATCACCTGCACGCGGAACTGCACCAAGGGGCGCACGTCGGCGGCCAGCGTGCCGTCGCTCTGTGCGATCAGCACGGTGTCCTTCTCGGCCGAGACGCTGACGACGACCTGGCGCACCGCCGGGTCGAGCGAACGCGCGTAGGCGTCGATCTCCTTGAGCAGTGCGACCTTGGCTTCGGAGCCCATGCCCTCGATCGGGTCGATCGCCGGGTACAGCGCATGCCGTGCCGGTTCGCGCAACAGCGACAAGGCGCCGCTCTGGCCCTGGCGCGCGATGGCGCGGGCGCTCTCTGCGGCTTCCAGCAGTGCGTGGGCGTCGATCTCATCCGAGTACGCAAACCCGACCTTCTCGCCGGCCACGGCGCGCGCGCCGACGCCCTGCTCGATCGCGTGCGAGCCCTCGCGGACGATGCCATCCTCGAGCGCCCAGCCTTCCTGGCGGACGTGCTGGAAATAGAGGTCGGCACTGTCGACGCCTGGTCCCAGCAGCGCCGCAAGGCCGCGCTCGACAGCGGGCAGGTCCAGCCCCTCGGCAAGGAAGCGGTCGGTGGCGAGGGCGAGGGCGGTGTCGGTCATGGGATCGTCGATTCTCTGGTGGGGCAGGGTGATGGACCTGCGCTTCGTCACAGGCTCGGAAGCGAAGAGCGTTGTCCGCAAAGGACGCAAAGGACGCCAAGAAAAGCGTAAAGGCGGGAGACGAATGCCGGGTCTGAGCGCCGCGTCAGCCCGTGAATGCTTCTACCTTTGCG
>JANJUH010000255.1 GCA_024710675.1 Lysobacterales bacterium | reverse complement strand
GAGCAGTTCCTGCACTGCTCGCTGCGGCACGCGCAGCGCACCGTCACGGCGCTCGACGACCACCCGCACGCGGCCGTACATGCCCGGGCGCAGCACTTCGTCGGGATTGGGGAAATCGGCCGCGACCGCAAAAGTGCCGGTGCTGGCCGACAGCGCGCGATCGGCGAAGCTGATCTGCCCCGGATGCGGGTAGACGCTGCCGTCGGCGAGGATCAGTTGCACCGGCGCCGGCTCGGCCTGGCGCTGGCCCTCCAGCACCGGCCGCACCAAGGCCAGGTAGTCGCGTTCGCCGAGCGCGAAATCGACCCGCGCGGCAGCGGTGGTGCTGACCGTCGCCAGCGTGGTCTGCCCGGCCTGCACCAGCGCACCGACCTGCACCTGGGCTCGGCCGATGCGGCCGGCGTAAGGCGCGCGGATCACCGCGTCCTGTTGCGAGAGCTCGGCCTGCTCCAGCAAGGCGCGGGCCGACGCCACCGAGGCACGCGCCTGGTCGGCGGCGCTGACCGCCTGGTCGAGGGTCTGGCGCGGGATCGTGCCCTGCGCGGCGAGCGGGCGGTAGCGCGCGACATCGGCCTCGGCCTTGGCTAGCGCCGCCTCGGCATTGCGCAACTGGCCACGGGCATTGTCCGAGCCGGCGCGCAGGGATTCCGCCGACAAGCGGAACAGCACCTGGCCGGCGCTGATCGCCTGGCCCTCGCGGAACTCCTGCGCGGCGACGATGCCGGTCACCTTCGAGCGGATCTCGACCTCGCTGGTGGCGGCGACCGCGCCGACGAACTCGCGCAGGATGTCGGTGTCGGCGACGGTGGGCGTGGCGACGCGGACCAGCGGGGGTGGATTGGTCGCGGGAGGCGGCGCCTCGCAGGCCGCGAGCAGCAGTCCGGCGATCAAGGCTATCGGCAGGCGCATCGTCGGCCCTCCGGTCCACTCGGGGAACCAGCATAGGCCGGCCCTTGGCGGCCGAGGCCGGTCGATAAGCGGGTGATTACCCAGAATGGGTACCTTGTGATGCGTGCGGTTTCAGTCGCCGCTGAGCGGCGTCACCGCCGGTGCGGTTCACTTCGTTCACCACACCCTACGTGGGCACGGTGGCGTGGGTGTGGTGCACGTCGCGCGGCGGCAACGCATTATCGGAGCCGGTGGCCATCGAACAGAGCGAGGACCGGAATCGTGCTGCTGCGTCGCCTCCTGGGCCTGTTCCGTCGTCGCCATGTCGTTGCCGTCGCGATCGCGGTGCTGGGTGTCGTGGCCACCATCGCCATCGGCCACGGCTTCGTCGCGCGCCAGCACCCCGATCTCGAACCCTGGCACCTGGTGATCCCTGCCGGCGAGCCGAATGCCGCGGAGATCGACGCGGGCATGGATCTGCCGGCTTATCGCGATCGCGAGGCCAGGGTGCTGACGCAAGCCCGGGCTGAGGTGGCCGAGCTGCTGAGCGCGAGGCACCGGGTTCAGGGCAACCGCTATGTGCCGCGGGCGGCTGCGCCTGCGGGCGAAGTGGACTGGAACCGCAGCTTCGAGTGGATCCCTGATCGACCCATCGGGAGGGTACTGCTGCTGCACGGGATGACCGATGGCCCGTACAGCCTGCGGACGCTGGGCCTGAGACTGCACGAGCATGGTTTCCACGTGCTGGCGCCGCGCCTGCAGGGTCACGGCACCACGCCGGCGGCACTGCTGGACGTGCGCTGGGAAGATTGGGCGGCGACCACGCGGATGGCGATGCGTCACCTGGAGGCCGCAGCACCAGCGGACTCTCCGCTAATGATCGTGGGCTATTCCACGGGCGCGGCGCTCGCGCTGGAGCACCAGCTCGGGGCGCTTGGCGATCCCGGCCTGCCCCGAGCCGACCGCCTGGTGCTGCTGTCGCCGCTGATCGGGCTCGGCCGCAGTGCGGCGCTGGCACCGCTGCTCTCGCTGCTCGATGGCGTGCCCGGATTCGAGAAAGCCGGATGGCTCGAAGTGCTGCCCGAGTACAACCCCTTCAAGTACAACTCCTTCCCGGTCAACGGCGGCTGGCAGTCGTATCGACTGGTGAGTACGCTCGCGGATGCCTTCGAGCGCGCCCGCATCGAGGGCCGCCTCGAGCAACTGCCGCCGCTGCTGACCTTCCACTCGGTCCTCGACAGCACGGTGCAGAGCGAGGCCGTGGTGCGGCGGCTGTACGACGGCCTGCCCGTCAATGGCAGCGAGCTGGTGCTGTACGACCTCAACCGCTGGAACGTTCTCGCCCCGCTGTTCCGGCGCAGCCAGCTCGATGGTGTCGCAGCCCTTTTCGAGGCGGGTCCGCGGCCGTACACGCTGAGCGTGATCAGCAATCGCGATCCCGCCACGCGCGAGGTCGATCGCATCTGGCTGGCGCCCGGCAGCGAGACGCCTGCCCGCGAGCCCATCGACGCGGCCTTCCCGCCGGAAGTCTTCTCGCTCTCGCACACCGCGCTGCCCTTCCGCTGCGACGATCCGGTCTACGGCACCGAGCCGCGCCAGGACGAGGACTTCGGGGTGCGCCTGGGCACGCTGGCGCTCCGCGGTGAACGCAATGCGCTGCAGGTCTCGATGGAGCAGCTCGCGCGGCTGAACTGCAATCCCTTCTTCGACGACATGGCGGCGCGGGTTCTCGAATGGGCGGCAGCAGGATCGGGCGGGTAACCCGGCTTCCCGCGTCATGGCCGGTGCGGTTCGCTGCGCTCACCACACCCTACGCGCCC
>JANJUH010000242.1 GCA_024710675.1 Lysobacterales bacterium | reverse complement strand
ATCATCAGCAGCAGGCCCTGGCTCGACGTGAACGTCGTCGCCAGCGCGCCTGCCTGCAGCGCGCCGTGGATCGCGCCGGCCGCGCCACCCTCGGACTGCATCTCCTGGACCGTCGGCGTCGTGCCCCAGAGATTCCTGATCCCGGCCGAGGCCCACGCATCGGAGAGCTCGCCCATGGAAGAGGAGGGGGTGATCGGATAGATCGCGATCACTTCACTGAGTTTGTACGCGATGTACGCCGCCGCGTCGTTTCCGTCGATCGTCTTCCAGTGCTTGCTCATTGCTGTGGCAACCTCGTTGCGGATCGTGGTTCCTCTGTTGAAGGCAAGCTATCCAGACTGCGCAGGGCCGACCATGACCCCCGTCATGTTTGACGATTCGCCCCAAATGGCTCCATCAATTGTTTCGGATCGTGAAATGTCAGGTGGAAAGCCCGATCGATGCGGTGACATGACAACGGTCATATCAGCCCTGAGCGAAGCCCGCTAATATGCATCCGTCGATCGGCCGCGGGGCCGATACTCTGGATAAGGACATAACAGCCCACAGGGCTTTCCATCCACTTCAACGGTGAAGTCATGAAACGCAGTCTGATCACCCTCGGCGTCCTCGCAATCGGTCTCTCGTCGATCGCCGCTACGAACGCGACCGACACCAAGGCGATCTTCCTCGCCAACAAGTGCAATACCTGCCATGGTATCAGCTCGCAGGGCGTGGCCAAGACGATGGCCGCCTCGAAGGCCCCGGATCTCAGCAAGGTCGGTGGCAAGATCAACGCCGCCACGCTGAACAAGTATCTCATGAAGACCGCCCAGGTCAACGGCAAGGACCATCCGAAGAAGTGGGGTGGCAGCCCGGCGGACCTGACCGCGCTCGCGACGTGGCTTGCGAGCCTGAAGTAAGTCGTTCGTCGACGCAGTGTCGACGCTCACGCCGAGCCGA
The DNA here is from genome assembly GCA_024710675.1 of Lysobacterales bacterium. Taxonomy (GTDB): domain Bacteria; phylum Pseudomonadota; class Gammaproteobacteria; order Xanthomonadales; family SZUA-5; genus JANJUH01. The sequence goes on along the minus strand of JANJUH010000242.1, from coordinate 1,800 downwards.
TGGTCCGCCGCCGCAGACGTGACGGCGGACCGGCCGAGCCCGGCCTGGGTCCAACGGGGTCACACCAACTCGCACGGTGACGCCATGTATCTCTCACTGTATCTCCTCGCCGCCGCCGCGATCATCATCGTGGGCTACGTCGCCGGTGTGGCGCTCATGCGCCGTTACCGTCGTTACGAAGGCGAGATGACTCTGACCTGTCCGGAGAATCGCGAGCACGTCGTCGTCGAGCTCAACCCGAAGCGGGCGCTCGCCGGTGAGATCGCCGGCATCGACGATCTGGCGTTGCGCGCGTGCACGCGCTGGCCCGAGCGGGCCGGCTGCGACGAGGGCTGTCTCGACCAGGTGGGCGCCGATCCCCACGCGCTGCTGGCGCGGGTGCGCATCGCCGAGTGGTTCGAGCACAAGGAATGCGTGCTCTGCGGACGGGAGTTCAAACGCGTCGAGGACCAGGAGCATCAGCCTGCGTTCCTCGATCGTGACGGCGCATTGATCGCATCGACCGATGTCGATCCGCGCCGGCTCGATATCGTCCTAGCGACACACCTTCCGGTGTGCTGGAACTGCTATTCAGCCGAGACATTCCGCCGTAGGCACCCCGAACTCGTCGTCGAATCGGCCTGAAGTCGACCCCGAGCTCAGAGTACTGATCGGTACCATCCGTGTGCATCGACACCCGGCGCGGTCCTCGCACGGTCCGCCGCGGGCGTCGACAACGACGACGACGGGACCCGACATGCTTTGCGCGAACACTTCCACGAAGAGATTGCAGAGAGGCACGACAGGACGCACGTTCCTTCTCTTTGCCGCGAACCTCTTTCTCGCCCTCTGGTGCGTCCTACCCTCGAACCACGCCGCCGCCCAGTCGACGGCCGATACGCCGGCCGCCGCGCCGGCCCAAAGCGATGCGACCGACACCGCCGCCCCGGCGGCCGTCGATAACTCCCTCTGTCAGTCATGCCACGAGGACGTCGTTCCGACGGGCATGCACGCAGCGGCCTCCTGCGTCAGCTGCCACAAGGGCAACGAGGAGTATCCCCACGCCGAGAACGCGACAAAGGCCACCTGCGCCAGCTGTCACAAGGAGAACGGCAAGGGCTACACCCACGGCGTCCACGGCACGGCCGCGCTCGCCGGCAAGGCCGCGCCCGATTGCGCGACCTGTCACGGCGTGGCTCATAGTGTCAGCGATCCGAAGACGTTCGAGTTCCGCAAGGGGACGCCCGAGCTCTGCGCGACGTGTCATTCCGACGTCGGCGAGCACTTCAATCGCTCGGTCCATGGCCAGGCACTCGCCAACGACGTCGCCGAGGCGCCGATGTGCACGTCCTGCCATGGCGAGCACGACATTCTCAAGCCGTCCGATCCGGCCTCGACGGTCAACGCACGGAACATCCGCGAGACCTGCGGCCAGTGCCACGGCAACGTGCGCCTGGCAAAGCGGCTCGGGCTTCCCGAGGACCGCATGACGAGCTTCGATGCCTCGTTCCATGGACTGGCGGGAAAGGGGGGAGCCCAGACGGTCGCCAACTGCGCGAGCTGTCACGGCGTCCACGACATTCTTCCCTCGTCGAATCCGGCGTCGATGACGCATGAGAAGAACCTCCCGAAGACGTGCGGCAGCTGTCACCCCGGCGCCGGCGAGCGCTTCGCGATCGGTGCCGTGCACCTGGTCGAGGGGAAGGTCGAGCCCGCCGCGGTCTCCTGGGTCCGCCTCTTCTATCTGATCCTCATTCCGCTGACGCTCGGACTCATGTTCGTGCACAACGCGGGCGACTGGATCCGCAAGCTCGCGCGACT
>JANJUH010000241.1 GCA_024710675.1 Lysobacterales bacterium | reverse complement strand
AGTTCCGATTCCAGCCGGCGCGTGGTCTCGGCGATGCAGACATCGTAGAGCTCGATGCGCTCGATGGCATCGAGCCGCGCCGCCGTCCACTCGCGCCGCTCGAAACGCCGCCTGGCCCTCTGCGTGATCGCCCGGAAGCGCGCGTTGTAATCGGCGAAGGCGTCGCGGATGTCGGTGGCGCAGGCTTCGACGAGTTCGGCGTCGGAGAGTGCGCGCGCAGCGGGCACGGAGAGCATGGTCCTGATCCCGGAAGCTGGGGGCTTCACCGAGTCTCTACGCAGCCGCACGAGCGTGCAATCGGCCGCCAACTTCAGCGCTGGCCTGAGGAATGCGTCGCAAATCCCCGTTCTGCATGAAATCTGCGTTGTGATACGATCTCCAAGCGGCTACCAGGGCGTTGTTCGCCGTGGGCGTGGGCAGGCCATTCGATGCCGGTCCGGCGCCGCAAATCGCGCGGCATTGGCCGTGCCTGGAGGATGTGATGAAGAAGATCTGCGGACTCGTCCTGGCCTTCCTGGCGGCAGCCCTGCCGCTGTCGGCCAAGGAGTTGGTCAAACCCGATCCGGACAAGGCCGCGCTGGCCGCGCCGACCGTGCGCACGATTCCGGGCAATCCGCTGCAGATCAATGTGGGGTCGGATCAGTCCTACCAGGTGTTCAACAGTGCTGTGCCAGGCTCGGGGCAGTTCTATCCCAGCAGTGCGACGGAAACCGCTGATGCAGGCTGGTTCGTGCGTGTTGACGGCGTGCTCTATTCGCCCAACTTCAACGAGCACCCGGGCGGCAGCGCGACCCCTGGCCTTGGCTCGCGCACACCCTTCAGCGAAGTTTCGATCAGCCCACTGAGTGGGACGGGCACGCCGTCGGATCCCTACATCGTCACGGTCAGCACCGGAATCGGTGCCACCGGACTCACTGCGCGCAAGCGTATCAGCTACGTCAACGGCGAGAACTTCTATCGCGAACAGTTCCGCATCACCAACGGCACGCCGACACCGCGTCAGGTCGCGGTGTTCCTCGGTAGCGACATCTTCCTGGCCTCGAGCGATCGTGGGCATGGCTTCCGTGAGCCCATCTCGAGCGCCGTGGGCGGCGTCACCTGCCCGGGCGAGCCCGACTACAAGATCCTGCACATCCCGCTGACGCCGGCCGACCGTTATGTCGGCACCACCTATTCGGTGGTCTGGCAGCAGATCGGCAGTGGTGTGCTGGCCAACGTCGTCGAAACCTTCGACTGTTCGGACGCCCGCTCCGACAATGGCGCGGCGCTGCAGTGGAACCTCCAGATCGCAGGCAACGGCGCTGCGACGGTGCAGGCCGCGACCTCCTTCGGCGATGTGCCCGCCATCACCGGCTTCAACATCTTCAACGTGACCCCGGCGCAGGCCGGCCTGGGCTCCACGGTCACGGTCGACATCACCGGCGTCGGTTTCCAGCCGGCGACCACTTTCGACTTCGGCGCCGGCATCACCGTCAGCAATGTCCTGATTGTCAATGGGGGAGCGGCCCGCGCCGATCTGGCGATCGGGCTGGAAGCGCCCTTCGGCTATCGTGATGTCATCGCCAGGCAGAACCCGGGTGGGCTGACGGCCACCCTGGTCGAGGGCTTCGCCGTGGTCGAGCCGCCGCTGCTGAACTACATGGTCAGCACGGCCTTCACCTCGCCCATCGTCTACAACTGCATTCGCAACCGCTACCTGCCGCCCTTCCCGGTGGACCCCAATACCCACCTGCCGGGTTGGGCGCCGGGCGAGGGCGAATTCAGCCGCGAGATTGCGCCGGGCGTCATCGGCGGCCCGACCGGCCTCGCGCTCGACATCCTCGAGTGCTACATCCCGCTGTGGAACACCGACACCGGCGGCTTGTATCCCGGCTATTGCTGGGAAGATCCGACGCCGACCTATTTCGGCCAGTACCCGACCTCGCGCTTCGCCCACTTCCGCATCTTCCACGCGGTCAATTTCGTCTGCACCACGCCGCCGCCCGGCACCTCGGTGTACGAATCGACGCTGCTGATGGAGAGCATCGAGTACTTCCGTCCGCCGCTGACGCGCAGCGGCTTCGAGGAGTGGTGAGGGCGCAGGTAGCGTTCGCGCGCCTGATCGCCCTCGGGCACGATGGTGGCTAGCGGCAAGGTCTTTCGCGCGCAGAGCGCGCTCCTACAAGTCGGGTAGGCCGCGCCCTTCCGCAGGAGCGCCCTTGGGCGCGATGGCTGCTTGCGGCAAGGTCTTTCGCGCGCAGAGCGCGCTCCTACGGGTGGGGCGGGCCACGCTTTCCGTAGGAGCGCCCTTGGGCGCGATCACACCACGCCTCAACCCGTGTTCTGCAATCCCCGTGCGATGCCGTTGACCGTGGAGACCAGGGCCTCGAAGAGCTCGCGATCGCGGCGCCCACCACTGCGCCAGCGCTGCAGCAGGTCGACCTGCAAGACGCTGATCGGATCGACGTAAGGATTGCGCAGGCGGATCGTGCGCTTCAGGCGCCGGTCGTAATCGAGCAAGTCCTCGCTGCGCTTGATCGCCAGGATCGTCGCCTCGGTGTCGCGCAGCTCCGCCGCAATCGCGGGCCAGTAGCGATCGTGCAAGCCGCCGGCGAGTCGGGAATAGCGCTCGGCAATGGCCAGATCGCTCTTGGCGATGACCATCTCGACATCCTCCAGCAGCAGCCGGAAGAACGGCCAGTCGCGCGCCATCTCGACCAGCGGCGCTTCGCCGTGCACCTCGATCGCACGCTTCAGTCCATGGCCCAGCCCGTACCAGCCGGGCAGCCCGTGGCGGCTCTGCGACCAGGCGAAGACCCACGGGATCGCGCGCAGGTCCTCGACGCGGAAGACATCGCCCTTGCGCCGCGAGGGCCGCGAACCGATCTTCATGCCCTCGATGACATCGATCGGTGTCGCTTCACGGAAGTAGGCCGCGAACTCCGGGTCGGCATAAACCAGCCCGCGATAGGCCTTGCGGCTGTCCGCGGCGATGCCCGCCATGATCCGCTGCCAGTGCTCCTCGCGCGGATCGACCGGCCGATCATCGAGGCAGGCATGCAGCAGGCCCGAATAAGCCTGTTCGAGGTTGCGCAGCGCGATCGCGCGGATGCCGTACTTGCGATGGATCACTTCGCCCTGCTCGGTCAGCCGCAGGTGGCCGTTGACGCTGCCGCGTGGCGAGGCCATCACCGCGCGCTCGGTACGGCCGCCGCCGCGGCTGGCGGTGC
>JANJUH010000228.1 GCA_024710675.1 Lysobacterales bacterium | reverse complement strand
CAGTCCGAGTTCGAGGTCGGTGATGGCGTCCTTGTAGCGGGCGCTCGAGGAGCAGCTGGCGAGCTGGTTGGTGGAGTTGCGGCACAGCGTGGTGCTGCCCGCGCTGCCGAGCGTGTCGACACGCAGCGTGCCATCGACGCGCAGGCGATTGCCCGCGGGCCCACTGGTGCCGCTGTTGGCGGTGAACACCGCGCCACCGCTGGTGCGCACCATGAACTGGTCGGGTGCGGTGGAGACGAAGTCGGCGTCCTGGCTGTCGGCCCAGACGAAGCTGCCCTCGTCGCCGTCGGCATCGCCGCTGTTGGGAACACCCTCGCAGACGTTGTTGGGACTCGCCGAGCTGCCCGGGCGCACCTTGGCGCGGCGGCCGCCGGCCTGGCTGAAGTTTCCGCCGGCACAGTTGAACTGGCCGCCCGTCACGGTGCTGGCAAGGCCGCGGGCGTCATTGCCGGTTCCGCCGGCCACGGTGTCGAAATTGCCCTCGGCGATGTTGCCAATGCCACCACCCACGCTGGCACCAAAGGCGCCAGCGGTATTGATCGATCCGCCGGCGATCGTGGCAAAGGCGGCGTCCGACTGCGTGCCGACATCGTTGCCGGCCCGGTTGTTGACGCCGCCACCGACCACGCCGTAGCTGTCCGTGACTATGTTCGGCGCCTCGCTGGTGAAGCCTGGATCGCTGTTGCCCTCGGGCGTGCCGCCGCCCGCGATGGTCGCGCCGCGCACACCGGGGGTGACCCCGTTGGCATGGCTGCCGCCGATGCTGTTGGTGGTGATCGGTAGCGGCGGAGCACCGAAGCTCAGGCTGCTGGGCTCGATGCGCAGGCTGGCTGCGTTGGCCGTGCGCAGGACCAGCGGCTGTGCGTCGGTGGTGCCGAGGAAGTTGACCGCGGGATTGCTCCCGGAATCTCCCGTGGTGCTCCAACAAGCACCGATCAGCGCTGCGGCCACGGCCTTGGTGCGCCCGGGGAGGGCCGTGAAGGTGCCGCTCGTTGCGGCATCCCTGATCGCCAGTCCGAATTCGATGGCGCCGTCGTTGGCGCCGGGCATATCGAACTCGAGCCTGAACCGGCCAGCCGTCACCGGGACGCCATCGAAAGTGATCGGCGCGCTCGTCGGTAGCTTCGATCCCGGGGCGGCCTGCGGCGTCAGGCGGATGTCATAGCGGCCCTCAGCCGCGCGACCGTGGTCCTCCAGACGCCCCTCGTAGACATAGGTGGCGGCGGGCAGGGCGGGTGCGGTGGCCAGGGCGAGCAGGGCGGCCAGGCGCAGTCGTCTTGTGGCGTGGGCAGGCAGTTCCATGGGCAGCTCCGCGGCGGTGGTGCCGTGAACGCTGCGCGCAGCCCGATCCGGAGGCTTGTCCGCATCGTGCGGCCTGCTTGTCCGGATGTTGCAAGTGCCGGATCTTCCGACGATCCGGCATGAGTTTCATACGCTGCCGACAAAAATGACAACGCCCCGGCAAGCGGGGCGTTGTGTACGGCATTGGTCGGGGTGACAGGATTCGAACCTGCGACTTCTACCTCCCGAAAGTAGCGCTCTACCAGGCTGAGCTACACCCCGATGGGAGTCCCGCAAGCGCGGGAGCCCGCAATCATAAGCAAGTCCCCGGCGTGCTGGCAATCCATCCGGCACTCCGGGGTGTTCCCGGCGTTCAGTTCGTCGACTCGTCCCGGTAGCGGCGCAGCCAGACCGCGGCGGCGATGAAGGTGAGGCCGATGGCGACGCCGATCCACAGATCGGCCGTCGACAGCCGGTCGAGCACCTGCGACAGGTCGGCGGCATAGCGCGTACCGGAGAGCCCGGCCGAGAAGCTGCGCTCGTCTCCGAAATCCGCGTTGATCGTGACCGGCGCGACACCTGCCGCAGCACGGCGGGCGAAGAACTCGAACACGATCTTGCTCAGCGAAAAGTTGGCCGTGAAGCCGACGAAAGACTCGACGACGGCGAGCAGCACCGGCGGCAGCACCGCCCACAGGAAGGGTTTGCCGCGGGCGAAGGCGCCGGCCATCAACAGCCAGCCGTGATGGGGCAGCAGGAACAGCGCGTTGACCGCCTGCGCCGCCAGCAGCGTACCCCACACCGGGAAGGGGTTGGCATGGTTCCACAGCAGGGCGGTCGGGCTGCCGCCGTGGCTGGCGATCAGCACGCCCGCGACCACGAGGAGCAACAGATGGCCGACCATCATCGCCGTCATCATCAGCAGCGGCGCGACGAACAGGACGGTGACCACCTTGCTGGCCACGGTTTCGAGGTCGGAGACCGGCATCGACTTCCAGAACAGCACGCTGCGGTCGCGGCGATCGTCGTAGAGCGCGCCGATGCAGTAGAAGAACAGCACGAAAAACATGACGGCCTGCCAGACGAGGCCGGTGCCGAACAGGAAGGCCTGCACGCCCAGCTTGATCTGCTCGGCCGGCACCTTGGTCTCGGCCAGCTTGAGCGCGCCCTCGGTCATCGCCTCGGCGCCGTCGATCTTGAGCTGCCAGAACCAGGCGCTGCCGGCGCCCATCAACAGCATGACGATCAGCGCGGCGCCGACGATCAGCGGGGTGTAGACGAAGCCGCCGCGGTGTTCCCACAGCTCGCGCTTGATCAGCGTCAGGAAAGTCCGGGTCTGCTGGTTCACGCCACACCTCCGCCCATGATCGCCACGAAGAGATCGGCCACGCCGACCTGGTGCACCTCACCGAACTCGCGTGCCTGCTCGGGTGTCAGCCCGTCGAACAGCAGCGCGCTCTTGCCGAGCATCCGGCGCTCGGCGATCGGCTTCAGGGCGCGCGCGGCCTCCAGCCGGTCCTGGCCCACCAGCACCTGGCAGTAGCGGGCTGCAACCTCGTCCATCGAGGCCGAGAGCGCGATCTTTCCGGACTTGATGAAGAGCAGATCGGTCAGCAGGTGCTCGATCTCCTCGACCTGGTGCGTGGTGATCAGGATCGTCCGGGTCTGGTCGAAGTAGTCGTTCAGCAGCTGCTCGTAGAAGCGCCGGCGGTAGAGGATGTCGAGACCGAGCGTGGGCTCGTCCAGCACCAGCAGACGCGCGTCGATGGCCATCACCAGCGCCAGGTGGAGCTGCGCGACCATGCCCTTGCTGAGCTCGCGGACGCGCGACTTTCGCTTGATCTCGGTGGCCGCGAGGAAACGCTCGCAGCGCGCGCGATCGAAGCGCGGGTGCACGCCCTCGACGTAGTCGATCGCCTCACTGACGCGCAGCCAGCGCGGCAGGATCGCCACGTCAGCGATGAAGCAGACCTGCTGCATCAGCTGGTGGCGGCGCGAGAAAGGATCGAGCCCGAGCACGTCGAGTTCGCCCTCGTAGGGCGTGAGTCCCAGGATCGCCTTGATCGCGGTCGTCTTGCCGGCGCCGTTGGGCCCGATCAGGCCGACGATGCGGCCGCTGGCGACGCTGAAGTCGCAGCCATCCAGGGCCATCTTGTCCTTGTAGCGCTTGCTCAGGCCGCGCGCTGAAATCACCGTGTCCATCACTGCTCCTTCGCCAAGAGATCGGGGAGGGCGAGTCCCATGCGTTCGATCCGTGCCCGGACCAGCGGCCACTCATCCGCCAGAAAGCGCCGACGCTCGAGATCGAGCAGGCGTTCGCGGGCGCCTTCGCGGACGTAAAGGCCAAGGCCGCGGCGCTTCTCGAGCAGGTCCTCGTCGACGAGGTCCTGGTAGGCCTTCGAGACCGTCAGCGGATTGATGCGGTAATCGACCGCAACCTGCCGCACCGAAGGCACCGCCTCGCCCTCGCGCAACTCGCCGTCGAGGATCATCGCCACGACCCGATCCCGCAGTTGGCGGTAGATCGGCTGGGCGTCGTTCCAGGCCTCGCTCATCGCATCACTCCAGGTGGGTGCTGCCGAAGGAGAAGAAGGGCATCTCGATGCCGCTGGCAGCCTCGCCGGCCAGCGTCGCCGGGTCCGGCAGTTGCACCCGTCGCGAGGGTTCCGGGCATTGCTCGCTTGCAGGGTCGGGATTCGCGGCCATTAGCGTCGAGACCGATTCGTCGGCGCCAGCGGCAGAGACTTGTCCTGTGGCGCCCGCGTCCTGCCGGGGCGAGAGCAGGGCCATGCAGCCACCGATCGCCAACGCCAGGAAGACGTCGTTGAAAGTGCGCTTGCGCATGGGAGCCTCCGTTGTGATGACCTAGTGTGGTAGTAATGTAGTACACCAAAGCGAGGCTTGCAAGTGGGTCGGAAGTCATGGTCGTCAAGATGGGACTCGGGACTCGGAACTCGGTCGGGACTCGGGACTCGGGA
>JANJUH010000212.1 GCA_024710675.1 Lysobacterales bacterium | reverse complement strand
CGCACGAGGACGACTCTGCGGCCAGCGCAGCCAGTTCCTCATCCACCCGGGCCTGGAATCCCGGCCGGAACAAGAGATCCTCGGGTGGATAGCCGCTGAGCGCAAGCTCAGGGGTCACCAGCAAGGTCGCGCCAGCCGCCGCCGCGCGCTGGCGCAGGTCGGCGATGCGCTGGCGATTTCCGGCGACATCACCGACCGGGAAATCCGACTGGGCCAGGGCGATTCGGAACATCGGCTGGAAACCTCGCAAAAGAAACGGGGCGACGAATGCTCGCCGCCCCGCAAGTTACTGCACTCGACGACGCAGCGTCGTGAGCTTACTTCTTCTTGGCCGCCGGCTTCTTCGCGGCAGGCTTGGCGGCTGCCTTCGGAGCCGCCTTGGCTGCAGGCTTTGCTGCCGCCTTGGCCGCTGGCTTCGGAGCCGGCTTGGCCGCAGGCTTCGCCGCCGCCTTCGGAGCCGCCTTGGCCGCAGGCTTCGCCGCTGCCTTCGGAGCCGCCTTGGCCGCGGGCTTGGCCGCTGCCTTCGGAGCCGCCTTGGCCGCGGGCTTCGCCGCCGCCTTCGGAGCCGCCTTGGCCGCAGGCTTCGCCGCCGCCTTCGGAGCTGCCTTGGCTGCGGGCTTGGCCGCTGCCTTCGCAGCCGCCTTGGCTGCGGGCTTCGGAGCTGCCTTGGCCGCCGGCTTCGCCGCTGCCTTCGGAGCCGCCTTCGCCGCCACCTTCGGCGCGTCGGCCTGCTTGCTCGCAGGCTTCGCGACCGCCTTCTTCGCTGCCGTCTTCTTGCCGGACGCTGCCGGCACGTCCTGGGTCACCGTCTCGGTCTTCATCGTGGCACTCCCTTTCGTGGGTGACGTCTTGGTCTTGGCGCCCGCCAGGCGCTTCTGAATCGCGTCTCCCAGATCCGTGGGGGAGCGCACCGTCGTCACTCCGGCTCGCTCCAGCGCTTCGAACTTGGCCGCGGCAGTGCCCTTGCCGCCGGCAACGATGGCACCGGCGTGACCCATGCGCTTGCCCGGGGGCGCGGCAACGCCGGCGATGTAGGCCACCACCGGCTTGGTCACGTGTTCGGCGATGTACTCGGCGGCCTCTTCCTCGGCCGTGCCACCGATTTCGCCGACCATGATGATGCCTTCGGTCTGCGGGTCTTCCTGGAAGAGCCGCAGGCAATCCACGAAGTTGAGGCCCTGGATCGGATCACCGCCGATGCCGATGCAGGTGCTCTGGCCCAGGCCCACCTTGGTGGTCTGGTAGACCGCCTCGTAGGTCAGCGTGCCGGAACGCGACACGATGCCGATGCGGCCGGGCTTGTGGATGAAGCCAGGCATGATGCCGATCTTGCACTCGCCCGGCGTGATGATGCCCGGGCAATTCGGTCCGATCAGGTAGGTGTCCGGGTAGTAGGTGCTCAGCACATGCTTGACGCGCAGCATGTCGAGCACCGGGATGCCCTCGGTGATCGCCACGATGACGCGGATGCCCGCGTCGGCGGCCTCGAGGATCGCATCGGCCGCGAACGGCGGCGGCACGAAGATCATGCTGGCGTCGGCGCCGGTTTCCTCGACGGCGTCCTGCACCGTGTTGAACACCGGCAGGCCGATGTGATCCTTGCCACCCTTGCCGGGGGTGACGCCACCGACCAGCTTGGTGCCGTAATCGAGCGCCTGCTCGGCGTGGAAGGTGCCTTGGGCACCGGTGAAACCCTGGCAGATGACCCGGGTGGTCTTGTCGACTAGAACCGCCATGACTGCTCCTTAGGTCCGTGTCAGGCCACGCCGCGTGCCGCCGCGACCGCCTTCTGGGCGCCGTCGGCGAGATCGCTCGCGGGGATGATCGAGAGATTGCTGGCCTTGAGCATGTCTCGGCCTTTCTCGACGTTGGTGCCTTCGAGGCGGACGACCACCGGGATCGAGATCCCGACTTCCTTGACCGCGGCGATGATGCCCTCGGCGATCAGGTCGCAACGAACGATGCCGCCGAAGATGTTGACCAGGATGGCCTTGACCTTGTCGTTGCCAAGGATCAGCTTGAAGGCCTCGGTCACACGCTCGGTGGTAGCGCCACCGCCGACGTCCAGGAAATTCGCCGGCTCGCCGCCGTGGAGCTTGATGACATCCATGGTCGCCATCGCAAGGCCGGCGCCATTGACCATGCACGCGATGTTGCCGTCCAGCGCAACATAGTTGAGGTCGTGCCTGGCGGCCTGGGCCTCCAGCGGATCCTCCTGGCTCGGGTCGTGCATCGCCTCCAGCTTCGGGTGACGGAACAGCGCGTTGTCATCGGCGCTGACCTTGCCATCCAGGGCGATCAGGTCGCCGGCGGCGTTGATCACCAGCGGGTTGAGTTCGATCAGCGCGATGTCGTTCTCGTGGAAGAACTTGAACATTGCCAGCATGATCTTGGCGAGCTGCGCGGTCTGCTTGGCGCCGAGGCCCATCGCGAAGCCGAGCTTGCGGCACTCGAAGGCCTGCAGGCCCTGCATGAAGTTCACCTCGACGGTGAAGATCTTCTCCGGATGGTCGCGAGCGACCTGCTCGATGTCGACGCCGCCCATCGGCGAGGCGATGAAGGTCACGGCCCTCGCGCCACGGTCGACCAGCATGCTCAGGTACAGCTCCTTGGAGATCTCGGTGGCCTCGGTGACCAGAACCTGATTCACCGGCAGTGCGCGGCCGGCCGACTGGTAGGTCGCCATGCGCGTGCCGAGCATCTTGGCCGCCGCATCGCGCACCTGGGTGAGCGTCTTGCAGAGCTTGACGCCACCGGCCTTGCCGCGCCCACCGGCGTGGATCTGCGCCTTGACGACCCACTGGTCGCCACCGATCTGGCGGGCGGCCTCGACCGCCGCATCCGGCGCACCGGCCACCAGGCCCTGGGGTACCGGAATGCCGTACTGGGCGAAGAGCTCCTTCGCCTGATACTCGTGGAAGTTCATCCCATCTCCTGAAGGTTGCCGCGTTGGATGGCCTGCGCGCGTACCGCCGGGGCCCACGCAAAGTGGCGCGTATTCTGGGGAAAGAGTGTGGCCGCGCCAAGTAGCAATTTGACGGAATGACAGCAAGCCGTGATCGAGGAGGACGAAGCGACGATTCACGCGATCACCGGCCGCACCGGAATCGCTGCAACTGCGGCAGCGCAGCTCCACTCTTCAAAGCCGGGGATCGTGGCCGACCGACCCCAGTCCCCGCGCTGCCCGCGTTCGGCTAAGCTGCCGGCCCATGCCGGTTTTCCCACTCAAAGCACGCCTGTCTGGACTTTTCGCCTCCGAGCCCACGGTGGAACCGGACGCCCTGCGCCGCTATGAGCTCCGGCTGCTCAACCTTTACCGGATACTTGTCGGCCTGGTCTTCGGGACCCTGCTGCTGAGCGGGCTCGCAGCGCGCTACTTCGGGCTCTCGGGCCCCTTGTTCGCGACCGGCCAGGTCGCCGTGCTGCTCTACACGCTCGCCGGCGCCGTACTCTTCCTCGCCTCGGAGCTGCGCCGATACGACGTCACCCGCCTGGCGCTCATCGGCGTCGCCTGCGACCTGGTGATCGGCTCGCTGTTGCTCTTCGTCTTCGGTGGCCTCGAAAGCGGGGTCGGCGTGCTGCTGCTGATCACGGTGGCGATGTCGGCCCTGCTGTTGCCGGGAAGGCTGGCACTGTTGACCGCAGCGCTCGCCACCATCGCCCTGTTCTCCGAATCGGCCTACTCCCTGCTGACGCAGAGCACCGGGGGACGCAACCTGGCGCAGGCCGCCCTGCTCGGCGTGGCCTTCTTCGCGACGGTGGCGATCTTCTACTGGCTCGCACGCCTGACCCGGCAGAGCCAGGAACTGGTCGAGAAGCAGGGGGTGGACCTCGCCAACCTGGCGCAGATCAACGAGCTGATCATCCAGCGCATGCGTACCGGCATCCTGGTGATCGACACCGAGGGCACGATCCGCCGCTTCAACGAATCCGGCTGGTACCTGCTGGGCACGCCGTCCGGGGAGGCGGGCACCGTTCGCCAGGTGGCGCCGGACCTCTACGATCGCTGGCGCTACTGGATCACCACCGGCAAGCACAACAACGTGCCCATCCAGATCGCCCAGGGCGTGCCGGCCGTGGTCCCGCGCTTCACCAGCCTCGGCAATGCCGAGGACGCCGCCACGCTGTGCTTCCTCGAGGACGAGAGCATGGTCTACCGCCGCGCCGAGGAGCTGACCCTGTCTTCGCTCGGACGGCTGTCGGCGAGCATCGCCCACGAGGTCCGCAATCCACTGGCGGCGATCAGCCACGCGGCACAACTGCTCGGCGAATCGGAAGACATGCCCGAGACCGATCGCCGCCTGATCGAGATCATCCTCAGCCATTGCGGGCGGGTGAACGGCATCGTCGAGAACGTATTGCAACTGTCGCGGCGCGAACGCTCGCGGCCCGAGTGCGTCCAGCTGGGGCCGTGGGCGCACGGCATGCTGGCCGATTTCCGCCAGTCCCATCCGCTCGGCAACGATCAGGTCCGGCTGCTGCTCGAGGACGCCGATGCGCGGGCACTGGTCGATCCTTCGCAGCTCACCCAGGCGGTCTGGAACCTGCTGCGCAACGCGCTGCGCTACGGCCGCCAGCCGGATCGCCCCGCCGAGGTCCTGATCCGGGTACGCCAGCCCAGCCCTGGCAAGAGCGCCACCATCGAGATCATTGACCGCGGGCCCGGCATTCCACCGGCACTGCAGCGCCAGCTCTTCGAGCCCTTTTTCACCACGCGCGCCGATGGCACCGGCCTCGGCCTCTACATCTGCAAGCAACTGCTGGGCGCGAATCAGGCGACCATCGACCATGTCCCGGTGCCCGGCGGTGGCAGCTGCTTCCGCATCCAGCTGGTGGTACCGCAGCGCGACCTGGTGGCTTGAAGCTGCCCTCGATTCGCCCCGGCCCTCCGATGAGCCACGGCTAGACTGTGCACACGAGCAAGCCCACCACAGCCATGTCCATGATTCGCCGCGCCACCCCTGCCGATGCCACGACCCTTGCCGCCTTCAACGCGGCGATGGCCCTCGAGACCGAAGGCAAGACGCTCGATCCCGCGACCGTCGCCGCTGGCGTGCTCGGCCTGTTCGAGCGGCCCGAGCGCGGCTTCTACCTGGTCTGCGAGGAGGCCGGCCAGATCCTGGGTTCGCTGATGATCACCTATGAGTGGAGCGACTGGCGCGATGCCGACTTCTGGTGGCTGCAGAGCGTCTATGTGCGTCCCGAGGCGCGGCGCCAGGGTGTCTTCGCGCGCCTGTATCGGGCCGTGGAAGCGCAGGCGCGCGCCGCCGGCGCCTGTGGCCTGCGCCTGTACGTGGAGCAGGACAACGAGCGCGCCCGCGGGACTTACCTGAGCCTCGGCATGAGCGATGGCCACTACCGGATGATGGAACAGGGCTTCTGATGCCGAGGAACCCAGCCGATCGCCGGGGGTGCTGGTGGCCGGCGCTGATGTTGTTCATCGCGCTGCCGGCCCCGGCGCAAGTCCTGATGACCGTGGACAGCGAGCACCTCGCGAGTGCGTCGGCGCCGATGGTGGCCATCGAGCGCGCCCGCGATGCCGCCCTGGCGGCCGCGGCACCCGGCCAGCGACGGGCCATCGAACTGGCCGCGGACGGCGAACGCAGCGTGATCCTCGAAGCGATCGCGGCGGCGACCGCCGAAGCGGCCGCGAGCGCAGGCGCCGACATCGTTCTCGACCTCAGGGTGGCCGAACGGATCGGCGCGACCGCTCAGGGCGATCTGACGGAGACCATCGAGCGGACGCTCGAGCAGCGCTTTCCGGATAGCGCCGAATGACGCGCTGGCTCGCGCTTTGCCTGCTGCTGCTCTCTGCCGCGACTAAGGCGGACGGGGCCAGGGTGCTCGTCGTCGATCTCGGCGAGGCCTACACGCGCTCGACTGCGCTGGCGGGCCTGCTGCGCGAGGTCGACAAGCGGCTGGGCGCCGCCGTTGCGCAGCATCGCGCGGAAACCGAGCCGCTGCGCGAGCAACTCGATGCCCTGCGCAAGTCCGCCCCGGAGCAGCGTGGCGAGCAGTTGCGACTGGCGCGCCGGATCAGCGCGCTCGAGGCGTCGGCCCTGGCCGCCGAAGAGCGACTCGCGCTGGCCAACCAGCAGGCGATCGAGCAGGTCAACGAGGCGATCACGCGGATCAAGCAAGCCCTCGCGAAGGAGCATCAGGCGCTTGCAGTCCTCGACATCAATGACACCCTCTGGGTCAAACCGGGCTGTACCTGCCTGGTGACCGACGAACTCTATGCGCGTCTCAACGAGGTGCTGCCCGTCGTCAGCCTGGGCCTGCCCGAGTGAATGCGGCGAAGTCCTGGCCTGCTCTTGCTGCGGTGCAACTTGAGCCGCATGGGCGCTGACCGCAGAATCCACCCCGCGCGCTGGCAACGGCTCGGCTGGGGAGGGGTAAACCCGCGGCGGTCCACTCGGATCTCCGCGGGTTTTGTTTTTTGGGCACCCCACGGATGACGCCATGAGCACCCTGTACACCGACCCCGAGCGTTTTCTCGCCGTTGCGCGATCCTGCCTGCCGCGCCGCGCCGGCGTGCCGCGCGCAGTGTTCCTGGTGTCGCCCGACGGCTTTCGTCTGGCCGAGGAGTCGGCACGCGACAACGCCTACATGCGGGTGGGAGCCGGCGTTGATCCCGTGCGGGCCCTGGCGCAACACCAGTCACTGGCCGCGGCACTGGCCCAGGCCGGCATTCCCGCGATCGTTTTTCCCGGCGATCCATCGACACCCGATGCGGTGTTTCCGAACAATGTGCATGCCAGCGCCGCCGGCCGCATCGTGGTCGGATCGATGCGCCATCCGGTGCGCCGCCGCGAAGCGGTTCGCGGCGACATCCGCGCCTTCTTCACCGATGTCCTGGGCTACCGCTGCATCGATCTGTCGCTCTTGCCCTGCGTGGCCGAACTGACCGGCAGCCTGGTCATCGACCGTGCCCGCAACATCGGCTACTGCGGCCTCTCGGAGCGCTGCGATGCGGCCGGCGCCGCGGCGATGGCCGAGGCCTTCGGGCTCGATCACACGCTGGTCTTCCAGCTTGCCCCCGGCGAGTACCACACCAACGTCGTGATGTCGGCGCTGGCCGGACGCGGAGTGCTCTACTGCGCCGAAGGCTTCGCGGATCCGGCGGTTCCTGCCTGCCTGGACGCGCTCTACCGTGAACACGCGATCCGCATCAGCCCTGCCGAAAAGTCCGCTTATGCCGGCAATTGCATCGCCCTGGGTGAGCGCGGACTGTGGATGTCGCAGCACGCTGCGCAGGCACTCACCGCGACGACCAGGGAGGCCATCGCCAGCCTGGGCTTCGAATTGCACGCCGTCGAGCTGTCGGAATTGGAAAAGGCAGGCGGCAGCCTGCGCTGCATGATCGGCGAGATTTATTAGTCGGCCACCGTTGCGCTGCGCGCAGCACGCCCTGCGCGCCCAGCCACACCCTCGCCGCAACGCAGGGTGCCGGTGAACGCAGTGAACCGCACCGGACAGGACGCGGGAAGCCTGGGAGACGCCTGAAGTCGCGCACACCCAAGGCCGGGAGGGCTGGATCTCGAGCTGGGTGATTCGGGAACAGCGACCGCTACGGCGGGCTCAGAAGCGCCAGTGCCAGGCGGCCTCGAACTCGAAGTGCTCGGATTCGGTCGGGTCGACGTTGCGCACGTAGGGCGAACCGAGTACGTACTCGGCGCCGGCGTAGCTCGCCGTCAGTCGCAGATCGCCGTAACGACCCAGCGCCCGGCCAATGCCCAGCGACCAGTTGGAATCGCTGCGCACGCCATCGATCGCGCTCTGCAGCAGGCCCGAGGTTGGATCCGGCTGCAAGCTGGTGCTGTAGCGAACAGACCAGTTCCAGTTGGCTGCCGCACCCTGCACCGCCGCCGAATAGACGGTCAGGTCGCGCCAAGCGAAGTTCGGGCTGGTGCTGTCGCCGAGCAGCGCGAGGAAGCGATTGGGCAGCGCAAAACTGCTGAGCGGGTTGATCTCGCTGTAGAAGACGTGCTCGGCACCGACCACGAACTCGGCGCCGCCCAGCAAAACCGTGCTGACACCAAAAGCGGCGGCAGCGGGAATGTCGAGATCACCGGGTTCCGAATACACACCGCGATAGCGCTGGTACTCGTCCATGTCGATGCGCGAACGCAGGCCGAGGGTCCAGCCCATGCGTTCGCCGAGCGGCCCTGCAACCGCCATCGCGACGCCGATGCCGTTGCGCTCGTCGTACAACTCGCCGCCTCCCGAAGCCACGAGGCCCGCGGACTCACCGAGCGGCGACAGCGTCGGACTGGCAAAGCGCTGCGTCGCCAACACCGCATCGACGCCGAAGCGCACATCACCGCCAGACTGCAGGAACAAGCCCGAGGCCAGCAGACGACGCTCGAGCAGATCATCATCCACCGCACCCAGCGACGGATTTACCCCGGCGTAGGCACTGCCCACCGTCGGGGACGCCACCAATGCGGCTGCCCGCAACCCGAGGTTCCAGGCTCCGGTGTCGACGAGCTTGAGGCTCATCACATCGCGCAAGGCAGCGGACAGGCGGCCGAGGGGAGCCGCGTCGGCTTCGCCGTCGAGCTCAACCCAGGGATAATCGGGAGTCAGACGCGCCGTGGCGGCGGTCTTGAGGGAACCGCGGAGCAGCCGTGGCTGTTCCGCCGTACCCGAGTCATTCTGGAGAATGGCTTCGGCAGCAGAAGAAAAAAGCGGGACGGCGAGGAAGATTCCCGCCGTCCCGATCGCAATGTGCAAACGTGCTCTCGCCTGCATGCCCCTGAAGCCCGCTAGAAGAGAAGGAGTGTTGCTTCTAGCCGACGCCAGAATCGCAAAAACGCAACAGCGCGTCAAGTACGCAACAGTGTTGTATTTCAACAACAGGAGCCTCGCGTGACCGCCCACTCCAAACCCCGTTCCTTTGCCCTGACCATCGCCGGTTCCGATTCCGGCGGCGGCGCCGGCTTCCTGGCCGATTTGCGCGCCTTCGCGAGCCAGGGCGTGTTCGGCCTGACCGCGATCACGGCGATCACCGCGCAGAATTCGAGGGCGGTGGAAAAGGCCATGGCACTGCCGACGGCAATGGTCCGCGCCCAGATCCAATCCGTCGCCTCGGACTTTCCGATCGGGTCGGTCAAGACCGGCATGCTGGCGACCGCTCCCATCGTGCGCACTGTTGCGGAGATGCTGGCGAAGATCGCCGCGCCGGCCGTCATCGACCCGGTGATGATCGCCAGTTCGGGCGCGCGGCTGCTCGACGACGGCTGCGAGCGGGCGCTGATCGAGAAGCTGCTGCCGCTGGCCACCGTGCTGACCCCGAACCTGCCCGAAGCCGAGGCACTGCTCGGGCGCCCGATACGGCGTGCCCGGGACCTCGAAGGCGCCGCCGTGGCCTTGCGGGCACTGGGCCCGGCCGCGGTGCTGCTCAAGGGCGGCCACCTCGAACATGGCCGCGAAGTGATCGATCTCTATCTCGATGGCAATGGCCTGCGCGAATTCCGGGCACCACGCCTGCGCTTTCGCGGCCATGGCACCGGCTGCACCCTCGCCTCCCTGGTGGCGGCACGACTGGCCCTGGGCGAGCCCGTGGCACGCGCCGTGGCGCGTGCGATCGCCGCCTTCCGGCGCGCCCTCGCGGATGGCGTCGAGGTCGGAACCGCCGCCGTCTATACCCCGCAACCGGTGCCAGCGCGCCTGAAACGGCTCGGAACCCGGCTCAGCCGCCCTTGATCCGCTCGACCACGGCGTCCGCGAAGGCCGTCGTGGAGGCGCTGCCACCGAGGTCGCCGGTCAGGCGGTCGCGGGCTTCGAGCGTGGTCCTGAGGGCCGCGCGCAGGCGTGCGGCCGCCTCCGGCCTGGCGATGTGATCGAGCATCATCGCTGCGGCCAGCATCAGCGCCGTCGGGTTGGCGATGCCCTTGCCGGCGATGTCCGGCGCCGATCCGTGGACGGCCTCGAAGATCGCCGCGTCGGTACCGATGTTCGCGCCCGGCGCGAGGCCAAGGCCGCCGACCAGACCCGCGCAGAGGTCCGAAAGAATGTCGCCGAAGAGATTGGTGGTGACGATCACGTCGAACTGGTGCGGATTCATCACCAGTTGCATGCAGGCGTTGTCGACGATCATCTCGTTGACGGCGATTCCCGGGTAGTCCGCGGCCACCGCGCGCGCGGTCTTCAGGAACAGGCCACTGGTCGTCTCCAGGATGTTGGCCTTGTGGACGATGGTCACCCGGTTGCGCCCGGTGCGCCGCGCGAGGTCGAAGGCGTAGCGGGCGATGCGCTCGGAACCGCGGCGGGTGACCTGGATCATCGAGAGCGCCGTCTCGCCGTCCGCCGACAGGCTCTGCCCCTCGCTGCGGTAGGCCCCCTCGGTGTTCTCGCGCACCGTCAACAGGTCGATGTCCTGGTAGCGCGAGCGCGTGTTGGGGAAGGAGAGCGCCGGCCGCACGTTGGCATAGAGATCGAAGCGCCGGCGCAACTCGACATTGATCGAGGAGAAGCCCTCGCCCACCGGCGTCGTCAGCGGCCCCTTCAGGGCGATGCGCGTGCGTCCGATGGAATCGAGGGTGCGCACCGGCAGCAACGCGCCTTCGGCCTCGAAGGCGGTCAGCCCGGCCTCGACGAATTCGTAGGCCAGCCCGCAATCGAGCGCCTCGAGCGCCCGCAAGGTGGCCTCGCTGATCTCGGGCCCGATACCGTCGCCCCTGATGATGGTGATCGTCGTCATGTGTCGTAGGCCCTCCTGGCCTGCCGCTGTCCAGTCGGCCGCAAGTCCTGTCGCAGCTTCGGCCGGAGGCGCGTAAACTAATGCCACGAGTGTCAGCGGGCAACTTCGCCATTCGGCTGAGGCGCCCCTGCGAACCGGAGGAGAAGCACATGCGCCAACGCTGGCTGCCCCTGCTGGGCCCGATCCTTTCCCTGCTCTTGTGTCCGCTGTCCGCGGCGGCCCAGACGCGTCACCACGAGATCACCGTCGCCGACCCGCCTGCCCGTGCCGGGAGCAGCCTGCCGCTGCGGATCAGCGGCCAGTGGCCCAACACCTGCGTGCCCGCCGTGCTGCCGGCCCAGGTGAGCGGCAACACCATCGACATCCTGCTGCGTCGCGGTGACCAGATCTGCGGCGACGCGGTGACCCCTTACAGCCATACCATCGACCCCGCCCAGGCCGCCGGCACGCTCGCCGACCAGATTTACCGTGTGCGCCTGTGGCTGCGCGAAGACGGCCATCCGGATGTGCTGCTGGCCTTCCGGCTGCTCGACGTCCGTGGCGGCAACACCAGGGCCGCGCGGCCCGAAGGTGGATTCTGGGCTCCCGACACGGCCGGCGAATTCGCCTCCAGCGGCAGCGGCATCGGCTTCATGGTCGAGCGCCAGGGCAGCACCCTTGCCGTCACCACCAATGCCTACCTCGCCGATGGCCAGGCCTCCTGGTACCTGAGCGCCGGCGCGCTCGATCTGCGCAGCTTCCGCGGCGAACTGCTCGCCACCGGCGGCGGCCAGGCGCTGTGGAGCCATTATCGCGATCCCGACCAGATCGCCGCCGCAGGCACGCTGGACGTCGAGTTCCTGGGCGATGCCGCAGCCAATTTCTACTTCGTCCGGGCCAGCGGCGAGGGCCTGCTCGACCCCGTCGAAGTGATGCCGATCTCGGCGCGCCGGATGAACTTCGCGCTCGACACCGACGGCCGCGCCTTCGCCGGGCGCTGGAGCCTGGTGCCGGCAGCGGGCGGCAGCCTGGCGCCTGCCGTGTTCGACCTCAGCCACGACGCGGCACGCTCGACACCGGAACTCGCCGTCCTCACCGCCGCCAGCGGCGAGGAGCTGCGCTGCGAACTCGACGCCGCCCGCCGCGACGGGCCGCCGGCAAGCTGCCGCCTCTTGGCCGCCGGCGCCGAGATCGCCCGCTTCGAGCAGAACGCCCTGGGTCGCCTCGGCGGCATCGCGGATGGCACAGCGGTGGTGTTGCTGCGCGTCGAGTGAGGAAAGCCGTTCCGGGCTGGCTCAGCCCGCAGCTTCCTGCGCTTCCTCGGCCGCGAGCTGGTCGAGGAAGTCGACGGCGCGCCTCAAGTGCGGAATGACGATCGAGCCGCCAACCACCAGGCCCACGCTCATCGCCTCGTAGATCTCCTCGAAATCGAGCCCCTCCTTGCGGCACTGGGCCAGGTGGTAGCTGACGCAATCATCGCAGCGCAGCACCAGCGACGCGACCAGCCCGAGCAATTCCTTGGTGCGTACATCGAGGCGGCCGCCCTCACCGTAGCACTGGCGATCGAGCGCGAAAAAGCGGCGCGTGACCTGATTGTCGATGCCGAGGATGCGCTCGTTCATGCGCTGGCGGAAGGACACGAACTCCTGGACACGGCCGCTCATGCGCCGGCTCCGGCGAGCAGCGGATCGAGCTTGCCGGCGCGATCGAGCGCCACCAGATCATCATGGCCACCGACGTGGACATCGCCGATATAGATCTGCGGCACCGTGCGCCGCTGCGTGCGAGTCATCATCTCTTCGCGCCGCGCCGGGTCGAGGTCGATGCGCACTTCCTCGTCGATCGCGTGACCCTTGCGGGCCAGCAGGCTCTTGGCAGCGTTGCAGTAGGGACAGACCGCGGTGGTGTACATCACGATGCGGGGCACGTGGGGACTCCGGCTGAAAGGTGAACGACAGCGCCCTTGTGGCAGGCGAGGACAAGAATAGTCCGCAAAGGCCGCAAAGGGCGCGTAGAGGTGCAGGCGGAGTCGCCAAGCTGATGCGGCGGGGTTCCGCCCTGCGCTGGCTTGAAGCTCAGATGCAGCTGGCCGGCTTCGGGAGTCCGGCGATCCGGCAGGCCTGGCGCAGCGGGGCGACCGGGAACAGCCGGTAGAGCAGGCGCGTGCCCGATTCCGCACTGTCCAGCAGCGGGCCGGTGGCGCGCACCAGGGCACGCATGGTCGGGATGGAACCGGTGCTCCCGTACTGCTCGCGCAACCATCGGATAATGGCCCAGTGCCCCGGCCCGAGCTCGATCTCCTCGGCCCTGGCCGCGACAGCAGCAAACTCCGGCGTCCATGCCGCCGCGTCGAGCAGGTGCCCGCGGGCATCGGTGTTCCACGGGCTCACGACCGGCTCCATGCCGATTCACCGGCACTGAAGCGGCGCTGTGGTACAACTCGGGAACTGCCGATCACATCCGGCCTCCCGAACTGGCCAACGATTTCCTTCCCATTCCCATGTCCAGCCTGCCCATGTCCGGCTTGATCATCTCGAGGCGAAGACGCTCCTGGCCTGCCGTGCTGGCCTTCGTCGCCACGCTGGCAAGCGCGCCAATGACCTTGACCGCACAGGATCCGCTGGCACTGCCCGATCTCGGCGACTCCTCGGCGCGGATTCTATCGAGCGACAGCGAACGCGAGTACGCGGACGCGTTGCTGCGCCAGTTGCGGAACTACGAGTTCGTGCTCGAGGACGCCGAGCTGACCGAGTACCTGGACACCCTGGCCCAGCGTCTGGTCCAGGCCAGCGGCCGCGGCGGGCAGCGGTTTCATTTCGCCCTCGCCGATGCCCCTATGGTCAATGCCTTCGCCTCACCCGGCGGATTGATCGTGGCCTTCTCGGGCCTGGTGCTGGCCGCCGAGACCGAAAGCGAACTGGCGGCGGTGCTCGCGCACGAGATTGCGCACGTCACCCAGCGCCATATCGCCCGCGCCATGGAGAGCGCGGTGGAGGACGCGCTGCCGATCCTGCTCGGCTCGGTGGCCCTGGCGCTGGCCGCACGCGGCCAGGGCGATGGCAGCCAGGCGGCGCTGGTCGGCGGCATGGCGCTGCTGCAGCAGCGGCAAATCAACTTCACCCGCGACAACGAGCACGAGGCTGATCGCCTGGGCATCCAGACGCTGGCGCGCGCCGGCTTCGATCCAACCGGCATGAGTGATTTCTTCGCCCGCCTGGGCACGATCTACCGGGCCCAGGGCAGCGACTACCCCGAATACCTGCGCACCCATCCGGTCACCACCACGCGCATCGCCGAAGCCAAGGCCCGGGCCGAGCAAGTCCGCAGCGGCAGTCATCGCAGCAGCCTCGAGTTCGAGCTGGCTCGGGAGCGGGTGCGCGTGCTGACGGCACGCGACCTGCCGCGACTGGTGCGCTATTACCGCGAGCAGCGCCCCGAGGCCGTCGCCGAACCACGCGCCCTGCGTTATGGCATGGCGCTGGCACTGATCCGCAGCGGCGGCGCCAGCGAGGCGCAGCCGATGCTGCAGGAGCTGGCCGACCAGGATCCGCAACGCCTGTCCTACCAGCTGGCACTGGCGGAAGCCGAGCGCGCCGGACGCGATTTCGACGCCGCCGAACGGCGTTACCAGAAGCTGCTCGCCGAGCGACCGGAGCACAAGGTCATCACGCTGGCCTATGCGCGCACCCAGATCGAGCGCGATGGGCTCGAGGCCGGCGAGCGCGCGGTAGAGGCCTTGCGTCCGCTGATGCCGCGGCTTGCCGACGATCCGCAAGCGCAGGAGCTGTACGCGCGCGCCAGCGAAATCGCCGGCGACGAGGTACGCGCCGCCGAGGCCCACGCCCGCGCCTTCTTCCTGCGCGGCCGCGTCGAAGATGCCCTGCGCCAGCTCGAGGAAACCGCCCGTCGGCCTGATCTGGATTATTACGAGCGCGCCCGTATCGACGCCCAGGTCGCGCTATGGCGACCCGTGGTGCTGCGCGAACGCCAGCGCAACGGTGAGCGCAGCGAGCGCCGCTCGGCGGTCGCGGTCGGCCCTTCCTCCAGGAACTAGGCCGCCTGCCTGGCTCCACGCCCGACGCGGATCGGCCGGGCCGGACGACACCTTGCGGCACGGCGGTCAGGAAGAGCGTCCGGATGAGTCCGGACCCACCAATAGCTGCTGCGCGTCGGCATCGGGAACCGGCGGGTCAGCACGCATCCCGACCCTGTCGCCGGCGTTTCCGGGTCGGGAATCCCGCCGGCAAGACCGCAAGCGTCTGTGGGTCGGGATTCATCCCGACGCTTCCGCCTCACTGAGCAGACAGACATCGCGAGGCCATTCACCCGAGCGCCTCCGGCAGCGCGCCCTGTGACAGCGTCACACGGAGGTCATAATTTCGTCTTTCAATAGCGGCATGCCGGTGAACCGAAGCCTTCGGTGCACCCCGTCGGCGCGGGCCCTGCCGGGCCCGCCGACCCTTACTGCCGAATCGGAGCGTCAGCCGTGGAACAACGAGTGCTGGTAGTCGAAGACGAGCCCGCGATCAGGGACATGATCGCCTTCGCGCTCAAGCGCGCCAGCCTGGTGCCGATGCTTGCCGAGGATGCGCGCAAGGCCCAGCACCTGATCGCCGAACGCCTGCCCGACCTGATCCTGCTCGACTGGATGCTGCCCGGCACCAGCGGGCTCGAACTGGCGCGCCGCCTGCGCCGCGAGGACCTGACCCGCGAGATCCCGATCATCATGCTGACCGCGCGCGGCGAGGAGGACGATCGCGTGATCGGCCTCGATGCCGGCGTCGACGATTACGTGGTCAAGCCCTTCTCCACCCGCGAGCTGATCGCGCGCATCCGCGCGGTGCTGCGGCGCACCCAGCCACACGGCGAGGGCCAGACCGTCAGCCTGGGCGGGCTCACGCTGGACACCCTGAGCCATCGCGTCTTTGCCAGCGACCGCCCGGTCCAACTCGGTCCCACCGAGTATCGTTTGCTGGCCTTTTTCATGACCCACCCGGAGCGCGTGTACACCCGCGGCCAGTTGCTCGACAATGTGTGGGGTAGTGGCGTGTACGTGGAGGAACGGACCGTCGATGTGCACATCCGCCGACTGCGCAAGTGTCTCGAGCCATTCGGCCTGGAGGCTTACGTGCAGACCGTGCGCGGGGCCGGCTATCGCTTCTCGACGACGGTCTGATCTCGCGTGAGCGCCTCGCCGGGCCTGACGATCAGGCGGGCGCGGGCGCCAACGAGCCGCCGCCCATGAAGGCACCGCACTTCGCGACCCGCACGCTCGCCATCCTGCTCGCTCTCGCGGCCGCCGGATTGCTGCTCGGCGCGCTGTTCGGCCAGGCCGGCTTCGGCATGGCCGGCGGCCTCCTGGTCTGGGCCGGGCTGCACCTGCGCCAGCTCATCCGCCTGCAGCTCTGGCTGTCCTCGCGGCAGCTCACGGTACCGGAGACCGGCGGCACCTGGCAGGTCGTGTTCGACAGCCTGGACCAGCGGCGCCGCAACAACCGCCGCGCCCGGCGGCGCCTGCTGGCGGCGCTCGCGGCTTTTCGCGATGCCGCCCGCGCCCTGCCCGACGGCATCATCGCGATCGACGATTCCGACACGATCCACTGGTTCAACAAGGCGGCCAAGCGCCTGCTCGGCCTGCGCTATCCCACCGATATCGGCAATCACCTGACCCACCTGGTGCGCTCGCCGCGCTTCCTCGACTGGTTCGCCGCCGGTCGACTCGACGTTCCGCTGATCGACCTGCCCTCGCCCGAGGACGAGAGCGTGCGCCTGCTCTGCCGGCTGATCGCCTACCGGCCCGGCTTCCGCCTGCTGATCGTGCGCGATGTCAGCAACCTGATGCGCCTCGAGCAGGTGCGCCGCGACTTCGTCGCCAATGTCTCGCACGAGTTGCGCACGCCGCTGACGGTGATCAATGGCTACATGGAGGCGCTCGACCCCGAGGAAATGGGCGAGTTCAGCGAGCTCTTCGTCTCGATGCGCCAGCAAAGCCGGCGCATGGCCAGCATCGTCGACGACCTGTTGATGCTCTCGCGCCTCGAGGCGCAGCAAAAGGTCAACGACGAGCCGATCGACGTCGGCGCGCTGCTGTCGGTGATCCGTCGCGACACCGAAGCCCTGAGCGCCGGCCGCCACCAGATCGAGGTGGAGGTGGGCTCCGCCCTGGGACTGCGCGGCTCCCCGCGCGACCTGCAGAGTGCCTTCTCCAATCTCGCCTTCAATGCGGTGCGCTACACACCCGCGGGGGGCCGGATCAGGGTGGCCTGGACCTGCGGCCCCGAGGGCGGGGTGTACTCGGTCAGTGACACCGGCCAGGGCATCCCGGCCCAGCACCTGCCAAGGCTGACCGAACGCTTCTACCGGGTCTCCAACTCGCGCTCGCGCGAGAGCGGCGGCACCGGCCTCGGCCGTGCGATCGTCAAGCATGTGCTGTCCCTGCACGATGCGCGCCTGGACATCAGCAGCCAGGTGGGCAAGGGCAGCACCTTCCGTTGCGTGTTTCCGGCCTCACGCCTGCTCGACCCCAGGGACGCCTTCGGTGGCAGCGACCGCCCCGGCGCGGCCGTGCTGGCTGGGCCGAAAGAGTCCCTGGCGACAACGCCGGCACCCTGACCATCTGATAGTTTCAGGACCCGGGCGGCGACACGAACCCGCCCACAAGCCCGGAATACCTTTGCCATGGCCGCCAAAGCCCAGGACACCCAGCCGCTGGACCCCTCGCTGTTCCTGAACCGCGAACTCAGCCTGCTCGCCTTCCACCGCCGCGTGCTCGCCCAGGCCCAGGATGACAAGGTGCCCTTGCTCGAGCGCCTGCGCTTCCTGTGCATCTCGTGCACCAATCTCGACGAGTTCTTCGAGGTGCGCGTGGCGACCATTCGCCACCAGCTCAATTATCCCGGCAGCCAACCGTGGCCCGATGGGCGCTCGCCGAACGAGGTGCTGTCCGCCATCCGCGACGAAGTGCAGGAACTCGTGCGCGACCAGTACCAGGCCTGGAACCACGAGCTGAAGCCGGCGCTGGCTGGCGAGGGCATCCGCTTCATCGCCCGCGACGAGTGGAACGCGAAGCAACGGCGCTGGCTGCACCAGTACTTCCATGACGAGCTGATGCCGGTGCTGAGCCCGCTCGGCCTCGATCCCTCGCATCCCTTCCCGCGCATCCTCAACAAGAGCCTCAACATAGCGGTCACGCTCAAGGGCAAGGACGCCTTCGGCCGCGAGGCCGGCCTCGCGCTCGTGCGCGCACCGCGCTCGCTGCCACGCCTGGTGCGGCTGCCACGCGAATTGGCCAGCGGCAGTCACGAGTTCGTGCTGCTCTCGGCCCTGCTGCAGGATTTCGTCGACGATCTCTTTCCCGGCCTCAAGGTCAAGGGCGCCTTCCCCTTCCGGGTCACTCGCAACAGCGAACTGTGGGTGGACGAGTTCGAAATCGAGAACCTTGCCCACGCGCTGAAGGACGAGTTGCTCGACCGCGCCTTCGCGCGCGCGGTGCGCCTCGAGATCCACGACTCCTGCCCGCGCACCCTGGCCAGCTTCCTGCTGGAGCACTTCGAACTGACCGAGGACGACATGTACCGCGTGCACGGCCCGGTCAACCTGAACCGGGTGGGCGTGGTCTACGACCTGGTCGACCGCCCGGACCTCAAGTACCGGCCCTTCACCCCACGCCTGGTCCATGCGAAGGCGCAGGGTTCGATCTTCGATCTGGCGCGCGAAAAGGACATCCTGCTGCACCACCCCTACGACAGCTTCTCGACCGTGGTCGAGCTGCTCCGGCAGGCCGCGCACGATCCCGATGTGCTGGCGATCAAGCAAACGCTTTACCGCACCGGCCGCCGCTCGGTGCTGGTGGACTACCTGATCGAGGCCGCGCGCGCCGGCAAGGATGTGACGGTGGTGGGGGAGTTGCGCGCGCGCTTCGACGAAGAGGCCAACATCGATCTCGCCAATCGCCTGCAGGAGGCGGGCGTGCAGGTGGTCTATGGCGTGGTTGCCTACAAGACGCACGCAAAGATGCTGCTGATCGTGCGCCGCGAGGGCGGCAAGCTCAGGCGCTATGCCCACCTGGGCACCGGCAACTACCACCAGGCCACATCGGCGATTTACACCGACATCGGCCTGATCACCGCCGACCGGGATATCGCCGAGGACGTGCACCGGCTGTTCCAGCAGCTCTCGGGTCTGAGCCAGGTGATGAAGCTGAAGCGCCTGCTGCATTCGCCCTTCACCCTGCACCGCGGGATGATCGAACGCATCGACCGTGAGGCCGAACATGCCCGCAAGGGCCGCGGCGGCAAGATCCTCGCGCGCATGAACGCGCTCAGCGAGCCGGGCGTGATCGCCGCGCTCTACCGGGCATCGCAGGCCGGCGTGGAGATCGTGCTGATGGTTCGCGGCATCTGTGTGCTGAGGCCCGGCGTGCCCGGCACCAGCGAGAACATCCGCGTCCACTCGATCGTCGGCCGCCTGCTCGAGCACAGCCGCGTCTACTACTTCCGCAATGGCGGCGACGAGGAACTCTGGGCCTCCAGTGCCGACTGGATGGAGCGCAACCTGCTGCACCGGGTGGAAGTCTGTTTCCCCATCCTCGACCCCGAACTGCGCCAACGCGTGTTCAACGAGACGCTCGAGAACTACCTCGCCGACAACACCCAGTCCTGGCAACTGCGATCCGACGGCTCTTACGCGCGCATCGAGCGCGGCGAGCAGATGCCGCATTCGGCGCAATCGGCCTTGCTGGCGAGGATCTGCGGATGAGCCCGCTCGCCCAACCCGCGAGTGCTGGAGCGCGGCCGGACGAGGCACCGCTGGCGGCGGTCGACATCGGCTCCAACAGCTTTCACATGATCGTCGCGCGCTTCGGTGAGGGCGGTTTCCAGGTCATCGACCGTTTGCGCGACCCGGTGCGCATGGCAGCCGGCCTGACCGCCGACGGCCAGCTCCATCCGGAGGTTCGGGAACGGGCGATCACCTGCCTCGCACGCTTCGGACAGCGCCTGCGCGGACTGCCGCGCGAGCGCATCCGCGCCGTCGCCACCAACTCGGTGCGCCAGTTGCGCGCGCCGCGGGCCTTCCTGCTGGCCGCCGAAACAGCCCTCGGGGTGCCGATCGAGGTGGTCTCCGGCCGCGAGGAAG
>JANJUH010000196.1 GCA_024710675.1 Lysobacterales bacterium | reverse complement strand
AACAGGATCACGGCGGTGGCGGCCCAGGCGGCGAGCAGCGCGATGGTCCAGTCGATGTTGCGGCCGGGGGTGCCGTGGCCCATCAGCAGCAGCGCGGCCATCGTCGAGGGCCCGGCGATGCAGGGGATCGCCATTGGCACGATGAAGGGCTCGCCGTCCGGGATGTCACCGAACACGCCCTCGCGGGTCGGGAAGACCATGCGGATGCCGATCAGGAAGAGCACGATGCCGCCGGCGATCGAGACCGATTCCTGGCGCAGGTGCAGGAGTTCGAGGATCGCGCGCCCCGAGTACAGGAACACCAGCAGCACCGCCAGCGCGATCAGCAGTTCGCGGGCCAGCACGATGCGCTGGCGCGCCGGTGGCAACTTCTTGAGCAGGGCCAGGAAGACCGGGACATTGCCCAGTGGATCCATGATCAGGAAGAGCAGGATCGCTGCCTGGACAATGTCCATGGGTTCACTCCGCGGGTGGTTTCGTGGCGTCGAGGACGAGGCCGTTCCACTCGGCCGGTGCCTGCGCGAGCAGGCCGGTCAGCAGGCGCGCATTACGCGCGGGTGGCACCAAATCGATGCCGGCGGGCGCGTTGACCACGGCCTTGCTGCGGAAAGCGCTCTGCATGGGCGCCAGTTGCACCCCCATCACCGCCATCGGATGCCCGCTCCACTCGGCGCCGGTGATGGCGATCAGCGCGCGCAACGCGGCCTGGCCCACTCCGTAGGCACCCCAGTAGGCCTGGCGCGCCAGCGCCGGGTCATCGAGGGCGAACAGCACCCGTGCGGCGGGCGCCGCGGCCAACAGCGGCAGCAGGGACTGCAGCAACAGGAAGGGTGCATTGAGACCGATCTGCAGCGTGCGCAGCCATTCCTCGGGCTCGTAGAGCTCGACCGGGGTCAGGCCGTGCAGGCGGCCGGCGGCGTAGACCACGCCGTCGAGGCGCCCCAGGGCCTCCTGCAGGCGGGCCCCGAGTTCGGCCATGTCGGCCGGCGTCGCGCCTTCGAGGTTCATCGGATAGAGCGCCGGCTGCGGGCCACCGGCCTGCTCGATCTCGTCGTAGAGCTTCTCCAGCGCCGCCACCCGGCGCCCGAGCAGGACGACGGTCGCGCCCTGCGCCGCGCAGGCCAGTGCCGTCGCCCGTCCGAGCGCACCACAGGCGCCGACGACCAGCACCTGGCGACCGCCGAGCCCGGCGCCCTGCCAGGTGATATCGGGGATCAGCGCGGGGGCGAGCGCGCCGCTCAAGCCTTCCCCGCCTGGGCCGCCGCCTCGGCCACCATGCGCTTCAGCTCACCGGAAACTTCGAGGTCGACGGTGATATCGCAACCGCCGATCAACTCACCGTGGATGTAAAGCTGCGGAAAGGTCTTCCAGTTCGCGAACTGTGGCAGGTTGGCACGAATCTCTGGGTCTTCCAGCACGTTCACCGAGTGGAAGCGCGCCCCGGCGCTCTTCAAGGCCTGCACCGTGCGCGCCGAAAAGCCGCACATCGGGAACTGCGGCGTGCCTTTCATGAACAGCACGATGGGATGCTCCTCGACGATCTTGGCGATGCGCTGCATCACGTCCATGGTTTCTCCGTTGGCCAGCGAGCAAGGGACAGCCCACTATGATAGCGGTCTCCTGGGCCTGGCTTCCCGAACCGTGACCGACCGCATCGATACCCACGCCCACATCCTGCCGCGCGACTGGCCGGACCTCGCCACCCGCTACAACGACCCGCGCTTCCCGGTGATCGACCACTCCGGTGGCCGCCACATCATGTATCGCGATGGCCGATTCTTCCGCGAAATCGACGAGCGCAGCTGGGATCCCGAACTGCGCATCGCCGATTACGCCCGCTTCGACGTCGGCACCCAGGTGATCTCCACGGTGCCGGTGATGTTCTGCTACTGGGCACCGGGCAGCCAGGCGCTGGAACTGCACCGCGCGCTGAACGACCACGTCGCCGGGCTTTGCCGCAGCCATCCACGGCACTACCGCGCGCTGGCAACGGTGCCGCTGCAATCGCCGGGCCTGGCGATCGCCGAGCTCGAGCGCTGCGTCAATGAACTCGGCTTGTCCGGCGTGCAAATCGGCTCCCACGTCAATGACTGGAACCTCGACGCCCCCGAACTGCGCGAATTCTTCGCTGCCTGCGAGGAACTGGGCGCCGCCGTGCTGGTGCATCCCTGGGACATGATGGGCGCCGGCTCGATGCCGAAGTACTGGCTGCCCTGGCTGGTCGGCATGCCGGCCGAGCAGAGCCGCGCGATCTGCAGCCTGATCTTCGGCGGCGTCCTCGAACACAGGCCGAGCCTGCGCGTCGCCTTCGCCCACGGCGGCGGCAGCTTCCCGTACACGCTGGGCCGGATCGAGCACGGGTTCCGGATGCGACCGGACCTGGTGGCTGTCGACAACCCGCGGCCGCCGCGCGAGTACCTCTCGCGCCTGTACTTCGATTCCTGCGTGCACGACGACGACGCGCTCGACTTCCTGATCCGCACCTGCGGCGCCGACCGGATCATGCTCGGGACCGACTATCCCTTCCCGCTCGGGGAGCAGGAGCCGGGCTCGCACATCGCGCGCCTGCCGCTGGCCGAGGCCCAGCGCCAGCGCCTTTACCGTGGCACCGCGCTCGAATGGCTGGGCGAGGAACCTGCGCCGCACCCTGCGGTCGAAGATGCATCCACCCTGCGGAGCCACTGACCCATGTCGCCACTGCTGCGTACCAGCCTGCTGGCTGGCCTGATCCTGAGCCTGGCCGCCTGCGGGCGCGAGGAGCCGGCCACCGACGCCACCGAGAGCGCAGACGCTGCCACCGCGCAGGACTCCGGACAGCCGCCGGAACCGCCCAAGGCGCTGCCCACGGCGCGCAGCAGCTACGAGCGTGCACACCGCCTGCTCACCGGCGCGAGCTCCCTGCGCTTCGAGGCCGAACGCACGGATGCCGCCGGGCAAACGCAGTACCTGGCGGGCGTCCGCAGGGGGCTGGATCACTACTTCACGGTGCGCACGCTGCCGAGCGCGGACAACCGCTTCGACGGCACCTGGCTCTTGCAGGGCGGACGCTACCTGCGCGAATCGCAACCGGGCAGCTTCGAACTCGAGCTGAGCCCGCCGGACGGACATGCCGCGCTCACCGCCGCGCAGGCGGCACTGCCGACGGCCGACACCGCACTGCAGCCCGCGGACGGCAGCGTCGAATCGATCGCCGGGGTCCGCTGCGAAGTCCGCGGCATCGATCTCTCGCAACTGCCGGCCATCGCCGCCGCCTACCAGTCACTGGATGTCTGTGTGGACGAAGACGCCGGCCAGATCGTGCGGGTGCGCGCCGCCGGCGTCGATGGCAGTCGCGTCAGCGCGAACTTCAGTGGCTATGGCGAGACCGTGACGATCCCGGACGCCGGCGTCAAGGCCTGGTGGCAGGACTACCAGCCGCGCTGAACGGGAGGCTGGAAGGGCTACGAGGGCACGAGGGCACGAGGGCACGAGGGCAGGATAGAGCCGCCCGGGGTGAACCGCTGCCCCATGCTGCCGTGATCACTCAACAGCGAAACGACTCATTCCGTCAGCAGCACGCAGCCTCCGCCACCTGCGGAGGCTGCGTCATGGCCACAGGCTTCAGAAGTCCGCCGGCTCCACCGCCACGCGCACGCGGATCTCGCTGCCCGGGTGCTGGCGGGCAAAGCTGTGGCCGATGGTGCCGTTGTAGTCCCAGGTCACCTCATAGCCGACCAGCTCGCGCTCGCTGCGATAGTCCTCGCGCACTTCGCAGCGACGCTCGTAGCTGGTGCGCTCGTAGCGCCGGCTGTAGCCGTCGTAGCCACCGTAATAGCGGCTGTCGCGCTCGGAATCGCGGGCGATCGAGGCACCCAGCGCGACACCGGCCACCGTCGCCGCAGCGCGACCGCTGCCGGATCCGAACTGGTTGCCGACCAGGCCACCGATGATGCCGCCGACGATCTCCGGGGTATCGCTGCCATGGCGGCGAT
This sequence comes from Lysobacterales bacterium, assembly GCA_024710675.1. Classification (GTDB taxonomy): domain Bacteria; phylum Pseudomonadota; class Gammaproteobacteria; order Xanthomonadales; family SZUA-5; genus JANJUH01. The sequence goes on along the minus strand of JANJUH010000196.1, from coordinate 5,834 downwards.
AGCGCGGCGCCGGCTCGTGGTAGACGTGCCGCACCGGCTCGTTCCAGCACACTTCGCGCGGCTCGGCGTAGCCGACGTCCTCGTAAACCGGACGGGCATCGACGACGCGGGCGAAGTCATAACCCACGCCGGCACCGCGGCCGTCGTCGTCATAACGGGATTGGGCGAAGGCGGTCGTCGCCACGCCCATGCAGGCCAGGGCCAGGAACAGTCGGTTCGCAGCACGCATCGGCAAGCTCCTTCAGGACGTCCGCGGCAGTGGGACGTGCAGGGCTCAGCTTAGGTCCGGGCACTGAATTCCCTCTGAATCCGGCCGACCGGGCCTGATCCCGTTCAGGATCAGCCGATGCGCGGCCCGCAGCGACGCGAGCTTGCCAGGTCGCGCCTCAGGCCAGCCCCGCCGCTGCCGGCGGATGGCGCCGCGACCAGATCATCAGCAGGAGGCCGAACACCACCATCGGCAGCGACAGCACCTGCCCCATCGTCAGCCAGCCCCAGGCCAGGTAGCCGATGTGTGCGTCGGGCTCGCGGACGAACTCGATCAGGATGCGACCGATGCCGTAGACGATCAGGAACAGCCCGGAGGTCGCCATGCGCGCGCGCGGCCGGCGGGTGAACCACCAGAGCACTGCGAACAGCACCACGCCCTCCCAGAAAGCCTGGTAGAGCTGCGAGGGATGGCGCGCATGTTCGAGCAGCTCACCCCGGGCCAGCGCGGCGCGAATCTCCTCGGCCGTCATCGCCGTCGGCAGCGACTGCGGGAACAGCACCGCCCAGGCGACATCGGTGCTTCGCCCCCACAACTCGCCGCCGATGAAGTTGCCGATGCGCCCGAGGCCGAGACCGATCGGCACCAGCGGCGCGATAAAGTCGTAGATCTCGAACGCGGCGCGACCGCTTTTGCGCGCATACCAGGCCATCGCCACCAGCACGCCGATCAGGCCGCCATGGAAACTCATGCCGCCTTCCCAGAGTCGCACCAGCATCAGCGGGTCGGCCAGGAAGCTGTCGAAGTGATAGAAAAGCACGGAACCAACACGACCGCCGACGATCACGCCGACCATCGCGTAGAACACGATGTCCTCGATCTCGGCCGGCCTGAAACCGCGCCACAGCTCGGCGGCGCGCCGCCGCCCCAGCCACAGCGCGGCGACCGCGCCGGCGAGGTACATCAGGCCGTACCAGTGGATCGCCACAGGCCCGAGTTGCAGGGCGACCGGGTCGATGTCGTGGACGAAAGGCATGGCGGCGGGAACCTCTGCGCAGAGCGCGGCAAGCTACGTCAGTCGACCGCGCACAGGAAGCCCTTGAGGTAAAAGGTCTCGGGCATTGCCGGGTGCACCGGGTGATCCGCCGACTGGCCGAGCCGGCTCAGCACGCGCAGGCCGCGACCACAGGCCAGCGCGGCACGCCCGAGGGCCTGCAGCAGGGCGGCTTCGTCGAAATGGTGTGAGCAGGAGCAGGACACCAGCAGGCCGCCCGGCGCGACCAGCTTGAGCGCCGCCTCGTTGAGCCGCCGGTAGGCGAGGCTGCCCTCTTCCAGATCCTTGCGCCGCTTGACGAAGGCCGGCGGGTCGACCACGACCACATCGAAGCGCTCGCCGGCCTCGCGCAATGATCGACAGGCCTCGAAGGCATCCGCGCGCAGCACGCCGACACGCTCGCCGACGCCACTGGCCCCGGCATTGCGCTCGACGGCGGCCAAGGCCGCTTCGGACACATCGACGCACAGCGCACTGCGGGCACCGTGAACGGCGGCACAGACCCCCCAGCCGCCGGCATAACTGCACAAATCGAGCACACGGCCGCCTCGCACCAGCGGCATCAGCAGCGCACGGTTGTCGCGCTGGTCGTAGTACCAGCCGGTCTTCTGCCCGGCGACAGGCGAAATCCCGAAACGCCCGCCGTTCTCCTCGATCCACACCGGCTCGGGCGGCGCCAATCCGGAAATCGCCGTTCCAGCCGCCAGGCCCTCGAGAGCGCGAGCGCCGATGTCGTCGCGCCAGACCAGGGTCTCGATGCCGTCGATCGCCAGCAGCACTGCGGCGATCTCCTCGCGCAGGACTTCCATCGCCGCGGTGCCGACCTGGACCGAAAGCACCGGCCCGTAGCGATCGACGACCAGGCCCGGGAGCCCGTCGCTTTCGCCGAAGACAAGCCGGCCGGCCTCCAGCACACCAAGGCGACGGCGCACCGAAATGGCCGAATGGATACGCGACTCCAGCCACGCCCGCGCATCGAATCCCGCCGCCGTGACCGTGTAAAGGCGTGCGGCGATCAGCACGTTCGGGTTCATCCCGGCCACACCCAGGCTGCGCCCGGACGGGGTCATGATCTCGACGTGCTGGCCGGGCTCCACCCCCAGCGTCCCGAGCTTGACACCGAACTCGTTGGCGTAGATCCACAGATGCCCCGAGCGCAAGCGGCGCTCGGCTTCGCGGGTGATCGTCAGGCGGCGCAAGCGTCAATCTCTGGCGGGTGGCGGGTCGCCAGTATCGCAGCCGCGAGCGGTCCGGTCGCACACCCGTCGCGCGGCATGCGCGCTCCCACAAACTCCCGAAGCCCTGGCGCTGGCAGCACAGCTCACAACAGCCGCTCCACCACCATCAGCGAGGCATCCTCCGGATCGGGCCGCGCGCTGAACCCGAGGTAGTGCATCAGCCGCAGCATCTTGTGGTTCATCGCCAGCACCATGCCTTCCATGCGCTCCAGATGCTGCGCCCGGGCGACATCGATGAGCGCCTGCATCAGCTGCACGCCCAGCCCGCGACCTTGCCAGGCATCGGCGATGGCGATCGCGAACTCGCAACTGCGCCCATCCGGATTCAGCATGTAGCGCGCGACACCGGCGAGGCGTCGGTCCTCGTCATCCCCGATCTCGGCCACCAGCGCCATTTCGCGCCAGTAGTCGATCTGCGTGTAGCGGGCGAGCTGCTGCGGCGGCAACTCCTTGATGTTGGAAACGAAACGGAAGTAGCGCGTCTCCGGGAGCAGCTCGCGGACGAAGCGCTGCAGCGCATCCGCGTCCTCCGGGCGGATCGCCCGCAAGCGGTAGGCGGTGCCATCGCGCATCAGGGCATCACGCGTCAGCCCGGTCGGATAGGGCATGATCGCCATGTGGCCGTAGCCCTTTTGTGCCGATGTGCCGTCTGCGGCCAGCACGATCCGGGCATCGACGACGATGGCCCCATGCTCGTCGGCAATCACCGGATTGAGGTCGACCTCGGCCACCTCGGGGAACTCGCAGACCAGTTCCGAGAGCCGGACCAGCACCTCTTCGACCGCGCCCTCTGCCACCGCTGGCGCGCCGCGCCACTCGCCCAGCATTCGCGCCGCCCGCGCGCGCTCGACCAGGCGCCGCGCCAGGAAGTGATTCAGCGGCGGCAGCTCCATCGCGCGATCGGCATGGATCTCCACCGCCCTGCCCCCGGTACCGAAAACCAGCACCGGCCCGAACAGCGGATCCCGCAGGGCACCCACCATCAGCTCGCGCCCGTGGCGCGGCGCCACCATCGGCTCCACGACCACCCCGTCGATGTGGGCCAGTGGGGCCTGTGCGCGCACGCCGTCCATCAGGTCCGACCACGCCGCCTGCAACTGCCGCGCGCCGCGGATGTCGAGGATCACCCCGCCGACATCGGACTTGTGGGCAATGTCCTTGGAGCTGATCTTCAGGACCACCGGAAAACCCAGTTGCTGGGCGATCAGGGTCGCCTCCTGCGGCGTGCGCGCCAGCAGCGTGCGCGCCACCGGGATGCGGAAGCAGGCGAGCAGGGCCTTGGACTCCATCTCCGTCAAGGTTTGCCGCCCCTGGGCGGACAACTCGGCCAGCATCAGGCGCGCCGCATCCAGGTCCGGCGGCTCGCCCTCGGCGATTGCCGGCGGCGTCTGCCAGCGCAACTGCTGGGCGCGATAGAAACTCGCGAGGTTGCCGAAGGCATCGACCGCCGGCTCGGGCGTACGAAAGGTCGGAATGCGCGCCTGCGCGAGCAGCGCGCGCGATTCGAGCACACTGCGGTCGCCGAGCCAGCAGGCGATCAGCGGCTTGCGCGCCGACTCGCGCAGGGCGACCAGGCTGCGCGCGTGGATCATCGGGTCGCGATCGGCCTTGGGTGCATGCAGGGCCAGTACACCGTCGACAGCGGGATCGGCCATCACTTCGGCGACGGCACTGGCGAAGGCCTCCGCGCTGGCGGCTTCGCCGATATCGACCGGATTGTCGGCCGATGCCAGCGGGACGATCGTCCGCAACTTCGCCAGGGTCGCGTCGGCCAGCCGGGCCAGCTCGAGCCCCGACTCCGCCGCCCAGTCGCTGGCCAGCACCGCTGGCCCTCCGCCGTTGGACACAATGGCCAGCCGCCGGCCGACCGGCCGGTAGCGCGAAGCCAGGCACTTGACCGCGGAGAAGAGCTGCACGAAGAAGCGCACCCGCACCGCACCGGCACGGCGGATGGCGCAGTCGAAGACTGCATCGTTGCCGACCAGCGCGCGCGAGTGGGTCTGAGCTGCCGCCACCGTGCACTCCTCGCGCCCGGCCTTGAGCACGACGACCGGCTTGCTGGTGGTCGCGGCGCGCAGCGCCGACAGGAAGCTGCGCGGATTGCGGACGCCTTCGAGGTACAGCACGATGCTCGACGTGGCCGGATCTAGCGCCAGGTAATCCAGCACTTCCGCCAGTTCGATGTCGCGCTGTGCCCCGAGCGTGGCCACGCAGGAAAAGCCCACGCCCTGGTCGAGCGCCCAATCCAGCGTGGAGGCGGCGAGCGAGCCGGACTGCGAGACGAAGGCGACATTGCCGGCCGGTGGCATCGGCCCGAGCAGGGACAGGTTGAGCCCGGAGGCTGGCCGCTGCACGCCCAGCGTACCCGGACCCAGAACGCGCACGCCCGCCATGCGCGCAATCCCGGCCAGTCGCTCTTCCTCGGCATCGCTACCGCCACCGGCGAGCAGGGCGATCTTCTGCTGCCAGCGACCCAGCGCCGGGATTGCCCTGCACGCAGCCTCGATACCCATCAGCAGCCAGACCACATCCGCCTGCAGCGGCGCCTCCGGCAGGGCCGCGAGTGCCGCCGACCAGGGATCGAAACGCACGCGCCCGGCTTCGCGCCAGTCGCCGAGGTGCTGCCGTGCCAGCGCGAGATCCGGATGCCCGGCTTCATGGATCACCCAGATCGACGCTGGCTCGAACAGGGGCGCCAGTGCGTGCTTGTCCATGCTGCAACCTCATCGCGGGACGCCGCCGGCCGGCATCCTCCAGTCCGGCATGCTCGACTGGGAGCGGAGTGTTTCTAGTCGAAGCCGCCGAGGGCGCGGATGTGGGCGGTGACACTGCGCGCCAGCGAGGGCAGGTCGTAACCGCCCTCGAGCGTCGACACGATCCGGCCGCGGGCATGGCGCGAGGCCACCTGCACGATCTCGCGCGTGATCCAGGCATAGTCCTCCTCGGTCCACATGAGCTGCGACATATCGTCGTCGCGATGGGCGTCGAAGCCGGCCGAGATCACGATCATCTGTGGCTGGAAGCGCTCCAGCGCCGGCATCCAGTCGCGCTTGACCGCGCCGCGCAGCGCACTGCCGTCGCTGTAGGGCGGCAGCGGCACGTTGACCATGTTGAAGCCCAGCGGGTCGACGCCCGAGGAGGGATACAGCGGGTGCTGGAAGGTCGAGACCATCAGCACGCGCTCGTCACCGGCGAGGATCTGTTCGGTGCCGTTGCCATGGTGCACATCGAAATCGACGAGCGCGACCCTCGCCAGGCCATGCGCCTCCAGAGCGTGCAGCACGCCGATGGCCGCGTTGTTGTAGAAGCAGAAGCCCATCGCCTGGCCGCGCGT
>JANJUH010000181.1 GCA_024710675.1 Lysobacterales bacterium | reverse complement strand
CGCACGATCCGCGTGATCGCCTTCGCCAACGAGGAACAGGGTATCTGGGGTGGCCGCCAGTACGCCAGGAACAACGCCGAGCGTGTTGCCCAGCATGTGCTGGCCGCTGAATCGGACTTCGGCGCCGGCCGCATCTGGCGCTTCGCCAGCCGGGTGCGCGAGGACGCGCTGCCGGTTGTCGAGCGCATCTTCGGCGTGGTCGCACCGCTCGGCATCGAACGCGGCGACAACGCCGCCAGTGGTGGCGCCGACTTCTCGGCGATGCGCGACCTCGGCATGCCGCTGGTGGGCCTGACCCAGGACGGCACGAAGTACTTCGACTACCACCACACCGCGGCCGACACGCTCGACAAGATCGACCCGAAGGATCTCGACTTCAACGTCGCGGTGTATGCCGCAGTGGCTTATCTCGCGGCGCAGGCGGGGCCGGTGTTCGGGCCTTTGCCTGCGGCAGGAGTGGCAGCCGAAAGGCGCTGAGTGGCCTGCCGTACAGCGGTCAGCGATGCGCAAAGCGTCGGCATGAATGCCGACCCACGGGCTTGCGGTGCCGAGATGGCTCCCGGACTACTCCGCCGCCTCACCCTCGCCCGCCCCTTCCTGCACGACGCGCCGGCGCAGGTACAGGGGCTTGATGCGCCCGACCATGCCGGCCGTGACCCGGAGGTTGCCGGCGATCACGTTGCCCGAGGCATACCAGTCCTCGCCGCCGCTGAAATCGACTACCGCGCCACCGGCCTCGCGCACCATCAGCGCACCCGCGGCCATGTCCCAGGGCTGCAGCGCGAACTCGAAGTAGCCGTCGAGGCGGCCGCAGGCCACGTAGGCCAGGTCGAGCGCGGCCGAGCCGGTGCGGCGCAGGTCCTCGGCATCGTCGAGCAGCGCCTTGACCATGCGCAAGTGCAGCGCCAGCCGCGGGCGCTGCTTGAAGGGGAAGCCGCTGGCGATCAGCGCGCCGGGCAGGCCCGGCCGCGGTGAGACACGGATGCGGCGATCGTTGAGGTAGGCGCCGCCGCCCTTGCTGGCGGTGAACAGCTCGTCGCGGATCGGGTCATAGACCACGCCGTAGCGGGTGACGCCGTCCTCGCGCATGGCGATCGACACCGCGCAGTGCGGAAAACCGCGGACGAAATTGCTGGTGCCATCGATCGGGTCGATCACCCACTCGTAGCGCGACTTGCCCGAGGCGCCGCTCTCTTCGCCGAGCACGGCGTGGTCCGGGTAGGCCTTGCGGATCTCACGGACGATCTCGCGCTCGGCCTGGCGGTCGCTGTCGGTGACGAAGTCGTACTGGCTCTTTTCGGATACCGCGACCGCATCGGCGCGGTGGATCGCACGCTGGATCACGGTACCCGCCTTGCGGGCGGCCTGGACGGCAATGGTGAGGGCGGGATGGGCCATGGGCGGGATCGGACGGCGAGGAAACCGGGAAGGCTAGCACTGCGGGGCTGAAGCGGGGCTGGGGGCTGAGCACGAGGGCACGAGGGCACGAGGGCACGATGGCACGATGGCACGATGGAGCGTCTCAGCGTGGCCTTTCGCCATCTCCTGCTTCCTTTGCGTCCTTTGCGTCCTTTGCGGACCAATTGCCTTGCTTCTTGGTGAAAGCCCTGACCGTCTTGCACCGCCCCGCGCTCGGCGCGATGCTCCGGGGGGACAGCCAGATCCGAGGGGTGAGCCATGGCGGCGAAGAAATGGGTGAAGTTCCCGCATGCGAACAAGGCCTTCGATTACGCGGGTGACAAGCTCGCCAAGGCCTGGAAGACGCTGCATGCCGGCGACCAGGAGCCCTACCCCGACGAAAAGCGCGTCACCGCGCTGTACAAGAAGCACCCCAAGCTCAAGGAGGCCGGTGACGCCGGCGAGGTGGCCGCAGCGCTGGCCGAGGCTTGGCGGGCCTTCCACAAAGGCGACTTCCAGGGCGCCTGCGAGGCTGGCGAAGCGCTGGGGCCGGTTGGCGCGGTGGTCGCGACCAAGGCCGAGGGCATCTACGCGACCTATCTCGCCAAGGACGCCGATCGCACCGCCCACTACGAGCGCTGTGTGGCGCGCATGGAAGAGGCCATCGCGGCCATGCCCACCGAGGCCAACGCCCATTATTTCCACGCCTTCGCGCTGGGTCGCCTGAGCCAATGCATCTCGGTGGCCAAAGCGCTGGCACAGGGCTATGGCGGGAAGATCAAGGCGAGTCTGCAAAAGGCGCTGGAGCTGGCACCCAAGCATGCCGAGGCGCACACGGCGCTGGGCCTGTATCACGCCGAGATCCTCGACAAGATCGGCGCGATGATCGGCGGGCTCACCTACGGCGCGAAGTCCTCGACTGGCCTCGAGCACTTCGAAAAGGCGATCGAACTCACCCCCGAGGCACCGATCGCGCATGTCGAGCCCGCCGGGGGCCTGAAGATTATGTGCGGCCGCACGCGCGCGGCCGAGCGCGCCAATGCGCTCGAAACCGCGGGTAGCTTGAAGGCCCGCGATGCGATGGAAGCACTCGACATCGAGCGCGCGCAGGACGAGGCGGGGTGAGCGCAGGCGCGGACCGGGCCCACGCTCGATGACCCGTCACCCCGGCGCAGGCCGGGGTCCAGTCGCCCGTCAGACACTGCCGCGCGCCCCCTGGATTCCGGCATTCGCCGGAATGACGACCAGGCGCAAGCCGCCTACATCCGCCATTCCACACTGAGGTCCGGACACAGCTTCGCCCAGTCCCTGTCGGCGATAAGCCCCGGCACGAGCACGAGGCGATCACCCGCGTGCACGAGCGGCGTGCGCGCACGCTGCCACGGTGGTACACCGAGTTCCTGGAAGAGCAGTCGCAGCTCGCGATGATGGCTGCCGCCGACCGGAACCAGGCGCTCGCTGCCGTGCCGCCAGCGAATCGTGAGTTCGACCGCCGGCGCTGCGGGCTGGCCCGCGGGCCCGATGCCATGCAACTCCCCGAGGCCCTCGGGCAGGCGGCAGACCGGTTCGCCCGCAGGCCATCGAAGCTCGGTGGCGGGTGCCGGCCGCGTTTCGAACTCCGGCACCAGGTACAAGGCATCGCGGTAACGCCGGTACTGCCAACCCTGCCAGCGCAGCACGGGATCCGCATCGATGCGGGCAGCGATCACCTCGCTGCGGATCCGCGCAATCTCGTGGAAGCCGGGCGGCGGCAGGCCTTGATCGAGTGCGTGCATGCGCAACACCTCGCCGAAGAGCGCGTCGGGCAGGTCCAGCAGGCGCGGAATCGAGAGCACACGCGCGCCCGCTCCCTGCAGCTCGGCCAGGGCCTGGCGCGCCGCCGTGCCGACCACCTGCTGCGCATCGCGCGCATGCGCGGAGAAGCGCGCCAGGCGTTCCTCGGCAGCCGGATAGCGCGCCGTGAGCACAGGCCAGAGCTGCCGGCGCATCCACGCACGCTCCATGCGCTCGTCCGCATTGGCCGGATCCTCGTGCCAGGACAGGCCGAGGGCGCTGGCAGCGGCGGTGATCGCCTCACGCGGCACGGCCAACCACGGCCGCCCCAGCCAGCCGCCGCCCAGGGGCCGCAGCTCGCGCATCGCCCCGGCACCCTCGATTCCGGTGCCGCGCAGCAGGCGCAGCAAGAGGGTTTCGGCCTGGTCGCGGCGGTGGTGTGCCAGCAGCAGCAGGCCGCCATTCGCCAGCGCCCGGGCGTACTCGGCGTGGCGCGCGGCGCGTGCCGCCGCTTCGATCCCGAGGCCCGCGGCCGCCACACTCACCCGCCTCACGACCACCGGCATGTCATGGGCCTCGGCAGCGCGCTCGACAGCCCTCGCCCAGGCATCTGCGTCAGGATGCAGGCCATGGTGCACATGCAGCACGGACAGCCCACGCGCACGCAGCGGCGCCGAGGCCGCAGCGCAGCCGAGCAGGGTCATCGAGTCGAGCCCGCCGCTGACGGCGAGGACCAGCGCCCCCTCCGGACGGCTTGCGGATAGGCCCTCGAGCGCCGCGATCAGCGGGCCGGCAGCGCCGCGATCGGCAGCCCCGGAATTCGACACCGGAGGCGTCAGGACGCCGTCGGGATCTTCAGCACGGCGCCGACCCGCACCAGATCGCTGTCGAGCGCATTGGCCCGGCGGATCTGCGTGACCGACACGCCATGGCGACTGGCGATCTCGCTCAGCGTCTCGCCACGCGCGACCACGTGCGAGCGGACCTTCGGTGCGTTCGCGGCAATCCAGGTCCCCGGTGGCGGCGCGGCGTGGAAATAGTCGCGCACGCCGAGCAGCAGCGCATCGGCCAGCCGCGCACGATGCGCCGGGTCGCGGAGCTTCTTCTCTTCGTCGGGATTGCTGATGAAGGCGGTCTCAACCAGCACGCTCGGCACGTCCGGCGAACGCAGCACGACGAAGTTGGCGCGCTCCACATAGCGCTTGTGCGCCTTGCCCATGCGCGTCAGCGAGGACAGCAGGTGCTCGGCTGCCTGGGCGCTGGCCTCGAGCGTCGCACCCTGCGAGAGATCGAGCAGTACCGCGGCCAGCACCTGGTCCTTGCCGTTGAGCGAGACATCGCCGACCAGGTCCGAGCGGTTCTCGCGATCGGCCAGGAAGCGCGCAGCCTCGCTGGTGGCACCGCGCGTGCTCAGCATGTACACCGAGGAACCCCGGGCGTTGCGGTTGAGCGCGGCGTCGGCGTGGATCGAGATGAAGAGGTCGGCCTTGCCGGCGCGCGCCTTCTCGTAGCGCTCCTTCAGCGGCACGAAGGTGTCGCTGTCGCGGATCAGCAGCGCGCGCATGCCGGGCTCGGCGTCGATGCGCTCGGCGAGCAGGCGCGCCACCTTCAGCGTGATGTCCTTTTCGCGCGTGCCCGACTTGCCGAGCGCCCCGGGATCGGTGCCGCCGTGGCCGGCGTCGATTGCGATCACCACCTCGCGCGCCTCGGCTGCCGGAGCGGTCTTCGCCACTACCGGAGACGGGCCGGCGGCCTTGCCTTCGCTGGCCTTGGGCTGCACCGCGCCGGCCGCGAACTCGGCGGCGGCCGTGTTGGCCGGCAACAGGTCGATGACCAGGCGATGGCGATGACGACCGGCGCGATCGAGCAGGTAGCTCTTCGGACGCACCGGCTCGGCGAGGTCGAAGACCACGCGCAGTCGATGCGGATCGGGCTGGCCGAAGCGCACGCCGGTCACCACCCCGCGACCCTTGGGCGCGCTGGCGCGGCGCAGGGTGGCATCGTGCACATCGACAACCAGGCGTTGTGGGTTGTCGAGCGTGAACACCTGGTAGCGGGCCGTGTCGCTCAGCTCGATGTTGGCGCGCACATGGCCGTCAGCCGTTTCCAGGCGCACGGCCGTGAGCTCGGCAGCCAGGGCCGAGTACGCAGGCACGAACAGGAGCACAGCCAGCCAGCGACGCACGACACTCCCCGAAGACGCGACGAGACAACTTGGATTGAATCGTAATGGAGCCGGATTGCGCAAGGGTTTTTGCTTGGTAATCCGCAACTTGGCGGATGTTCTTCAGCGATTGGTTCAGTTCGTGGCCAGCCCCATCCCATCGGTTCTCCTATCGTTCTCCAGCAGGGCTTCCGTCAGCCATTGCGCACCCCTCGGCGTGCCGGCAGCCAATCGCGCCACGCGCCCCTCGCCGGCGTAAGCCAGGCTCAGGTCGAGGTCGACCTCGCCGAGCAGCGCACCCGCCCGCTCCGGCCACTCGATGGCCATCAGCTCCTCCTCGTGGCCGGCATCGCGCCAGCCCAGGGCCTCGAGTTCCCCGGGCGAGCCAAGCCGGTAGAGATCCCAGTGCGTGACGCGCAGGGCGGGCAAGTCGTAAGGCTCGACCAGCGTGTAGGTCGGGCTCTTGACGCGCCCGCGGTGACCCAGGCCAGCGAGCAGGCCGCGCACGAGTGCGGTCTTGCCGGCACCGAGCGGACCGTGCAGCGCCAGTCGCCCGGGGCGTGCCGCTGCTGCGAGCGCCATCCCCAGCGCATGGGTGGCCTCGGCATCGGGCAGCACGCATTCGCGCACCGCCAGCGCTGCCGGGTTCATGGACGCCCCGGGTTGGCCAGGCGCCGGAGCTGCGGCAGCAGATCGCCTGCCAGCGCGCCGCGCTCACCCTCTGCGGCCACCGCGAGTCCGGCCATGGCGTGCAGGACCACGCCGGCGCGCGCCGCGATGCCCGGCGCAAGCCCCTGCGCGATCAGCCCGCCGATCGCGCCGGACAACACATCGCCGGTCCCGCCGGTGGCCAGCGCCGGGGTGGCCACCGGGCAGATCGACATCCCGCGCGAGTCGGCCACCAGCGTCCCGGCGCCCTTCAGCACCACCGTCGCACCAAAGGCCTCGGCCAGCCTGCGCGCCGCTGCGAAGCGATCGGCCTGCACCTGCGGCGCCGGGAGCTCGAGGAGGCGCCCGGCCTCGCCCGGATGCGGCGTGATGACCACTTCCTCCGGCAGCACGCAGGCCGATTCGGCCAGCCAGTTCAGCGCATCGGCGTCCATCACGGTCGGCTTGCCGCTTTCGGTGACGCGCGCCAGCAGCACTTCGCTCCAGGTGCTGCGACCGAGGCCGGGGCCGACCACCACCACGCTCGCCTTCTCGAGCAGCGCGTCGAGATCACCCGGACCAGCCACGGCGCGAACCATCAGCTCGGGCCGCGCTGCCAGGATCGGCGCGACGTGGATCGCCCGCGTCGCCACGCTGACCAGTCCCGCACCGACGCGCGCCGCCGCCTCCGCCGCCAGTCGCGCGGCGCCGCCGAAACCCTCGTCGCCACCCACGACCAGCACGTGGCCATGCTCGCCCTTGTGCGCATCGCGGGCCCGCGGCGGCAGCCATTCGGCCAGCCTGCGCGCGTCGATCACCTCGGCTGCGGGCGGTATGCAAGCCAGCAATACCGCCGGCAAACCGAGATCGTCGACCACGAGCGCGCCGACGTGCGCGGGTGCACGCCCGCTCAACAGGCCCTGCTTGCAGACGATGAAGCTCTGCGTGCACTCGGCACGGATCGCCTCGCCGGGCGCGGCGCCGGTATCGGCATCGAGCCCGGACGGGACATCCAGCGAGAAAATCGGTGCGCCGTGGGCATTGAGGGCCTCGATCAGCGCGCGGTGCGCACCCTCGACCGGGCGCTTCAGACCGATGCCGAAGAGCGCATCGACGATCAGGTCGGCCGCCGGCAGCGGGTCGACATGGATCTCGACCCGTCCGCCCGCGAACAGGAAGGCCTCGTGCATCGCGG
>JANJUH010000117.1 GCA_024710675.1 Lysobacterales bacterium | reverse complement strand
TTGATGTCGATGCCGCGCGAGGCGATGTCGGTGGCCACCAGCACGCCGATCTCGCCGCTCTTGAAGCCCGACAGCGCACGGGTGCGCGCGGTCTGGCTCTTGTTGCCGTGCAGGGCCGCGGCCGCAATGCCGTAGCTCTCGAGGAAATCGACGATGCGGTTGGCGCCGTGCTTGGTGCGGCTGAACACCAGCGTCTGCCGCGGCTCGTTGTGCAAGATGTGCAGCAGCGCGTCGCGCTTGCGCGAGTCCTCGACCGCATGCACGCGATGGTCGACGGTGACGGCCGTGCTGTTGCGCGGGCTGACATCGACGGCCACCGGGTTGTGCAGCATCGAGCGGGCCAGGTCGCGCAGTTCGGGCGCGAAGGTGGCTGAGAACATCAGCGTCTGGCGCTGCTTCGGCAGGCGTCCGAGGATGCGCTTGATCGCCGGCAGGAAGCCCATGTCGAGCATGCGGTCGGCCTCGTCGAGGACGAGGTGGCGGACGCCCGACAGCGACACCGCGCCCTGCGTCATCAAATCGAGCAGGCGGCCCGGCGTGGCGATCAGGATCTCGATGCCGCGCGCGGCGGCGGCGATCTGCGGGCGCTCGCTGACGCCACCGTAGATCGACAGGCTACGCAGGCCGAGGCCATCGCCGTAGCGCTCGACGTTGGCAAGCACCTGCGCCGCCAGTTCACGGGTCGGCACCAGAACCAGCGCCAACACGCCCTTCGGCACCGCCTTCTGACCACTGGCGGCGAGCATCTGCAGCAGCGGCAGCGCGAAGCTGGCGGTCTTGCCGGTGCCGGTCTGCGCGCTGGCCATCAAATCGCTGCCGGCCAGCACGTGGGGAATGGCCTGGACCTGGATCGGCGTCGGCGCGGTGTAACCTGCCGCGGCGAGCGCGCGCAGCAGTTCGGGGCGTAGCCCCAGGGTATCAAAACTCATCAGAACCTCATCGGGAGTGCGATCCCGAGGCGGCCGGTGAGCGGCAGGCGCGGATCGCTGCAGAAAGGCCACGCGGCGCGTGGAGGCAGTTCACGGGAGGTTACCCCGCGAACATGGCGCGCACCTTACAGCACTGGCGGAGGTAAAGCGAACCAACACGGCGTCGACATGGGCGGCGGTTCAGGCGGGGTAGCATGTCCACTGACGAATGCGGGCCCGGTCATGACCCAGCAACAAGACCCGACATTGCCCACGCCGACGTCAGTGCCCTCGGGCGGTGCGATCCGCTCCGGACCCGGCAGTTCGGCCACGGCCACCTTGCCCGTCGGCACGCGCATCGGCCCCTTCCTGCTGCGTCGCCACCTCGGCAGCGGCGGCATGGGACAGGTCTACCTGGCCGAGCAGCTCGAGCCGGTGCATCGCGAGGTGGCCCTCAAAGTGATCGGCGAGCGCCTGGCGGGGCCGAGGGCGGAGGCGCGCTTCGAGATCGAACGTCAGGCGCTGGCGCGAATGCGACATCCGGCCATCGCCCAGATCCACGAAGCCGGCACCACAGAGGACGGCTTCCCGTGGCTGGCGATGGAGTACATCCCCGGCCTGGCCATCGACGACTACTGCCGCGCGCGGCAGCTATCGTTGCGGGCGCGCCTCGAGCTCTATGGCCGCGTGCTCCTCGGTGTCCGCCACGCCCACGAGCGCGGCATCCTGCACCTGGACTTGAAGCCGGCCAACCTGCTGGTGACCGAGGTCGATGGCCATGCGCTGCCGAAGATCATCGATTTCGGGCTGGCCGTCTCGGCCACGCGGCCTCCCGGGCGCGGCGGGCCGCGCATGCTCGCCGGCACGCCCGGCTACATGAGCCCGGAGCAGGCCGGCGAGGGCGCGACCGACTCGGGCGACGCGGATGTCGATGTCCGCAGCGATGTGCACGCGCTCGGTGCGGTACTCCACCAACTCGTTGCCGACGAGCCGCCCTGGCCCAAGGCGGCCTTCGGCACCGGCAGCCACGATGAAGTGCGCAGCGCCTACCGTGAACTGCGCCCACAGCTCGCGTCGCAAACGCTGTTCGACGGTGGGCAGCGGGCACGCGCCCGCGCCGTGGCCGGTGACCTCGACGCGATCATCCGGCGTGCGCTGGCACCGGATCGCCGCGAACGCTATGAATCGGTCGGCGACCTGATGGCCGATATCGAGCGCTTCCTGGAGGGCCGGCCGGTGCACGCTCGCGAGGGCGGCACCCTGCACCGCGCGCGCTTGTACCTGCGCCGTCATCGCCGGGTGCTGGCGGTCGGCGCGGTGACCGCCTCGGCCCTGCTCGGCGGTCTGGTGATGGCGGCGTGGGGCCTGCTCGAGGCGCGCCAGGAACGCGATGTGGCCGAGCAGCGGCGCGCCGAAACCGAACGCGTCGCCCAGTTCCAGCAGGCGATGCTGCGTGATGTCGACCCCGCCGTGCTCGGCCAGCAGCTCGCCGCCTACCTGCCGGCCGACCAGCTCGCCGATGCGCCGCTGCAGCACTACACCGAGGCGGCACGGCGGCTGCTCGGCGAGGCGGTGCTTGGACGGGCCGCCGAGGCCATTGCACGCGACTTTGCCGGGCAACCGCGGCTCGCCGCCGAACTCTGGCAGGCCATCGCGCACAGCGAGCGCGCGCTGGGGCGCGAGGATGCGGCACTCGCGGCGACGCGGGCGGCCCGCAAGGCGGCGGACGAGGCTGGCATGGAAGGATCGGATCCGCGGGTACTGGAACTCGAGATCCTCGAGGCGCGCATCGAACTCGCCCGCGGACTGGGCTCCAGCCAGTTGCCGAAACTGGCCACGGTGGCGGATCTGGCGAAGGGTGCCGGATTGGCGCTGCTGGCGCTGGATGCTCGCCTGCTGGGGGTCGAGATCGAGGGCATGGAACGCGGCCGGCTGACCGAGGCCACCGCCCGCGCCGGTGAACTGGTCGATGGATACACTGCGTTGCTCGGCGCCGAGGACGCGCGCACCATTGCCGCGCGGCAGACGCGGGCCCGGCTGCTCACCCGCGACCGCCGGCTCGAAGAAGCACTGCCGGAACTGGAAGCGCTGCACGCAGCCTTCGTGCGCACCCTTGGCGAGGAGCACCCGCGGACCTGGGTGGCCCTGGAGGAATGGGCCATCGGCCTTGGCATCTCGCAGCAGTCGGACAAGGCGCTACCGATGTTCGAGGCGCTGCTGGCCTGGCGCCGCGAGCACCTCGGTGCTCGCCATCCCGACACGCTGACGGCCATGAACGGCGTGGCCGTCACGCTCAACAACCTCAAACGCTGGCCCGAGGCGATCGTCGTGACCCGCGAAGTGCTGCTGGCGCGGCAGGAACTATTGGGCCGCGATCACCCGCAGACGCTGCGATCACAGCTCAACCTCGGGGCGATGCTGGCGAGCAATGACGAGGTAGCCGAAGCGCGCACCATCACCCGCGAGTGCTTCGAGGCACGACTGCGCGTGCTCGGGCCGGATCATCCGGACGTGTACACGGCAGCCCAGAACCTCGCCGATTTCGAGATCATCGCCGGCGATCCGGCCGAAGGCCTGCGCCTGGCGCGACTGGTGCGATCGGAACGCTCGCGCCTGTTGCCCGCAGGTCACGAAGAGGTCCGCAACGCCGCCCCGCTGCTCGCCCGCGCCCTCTCGGCCGGCGGTGAGCACGCGCAAGCCATCCCGGCGCTGGAGGCGGAAATCGCCGCCGACAACGAGCCGAACAATCCCTCGCACCAGCGCCGCCGCGGCCTTGCGGCCTGGTATCTCGCGCAGTCCTTGCGTGCGCTGGGGCGTGGCAAGGAAGCCGACATGCTGCTGGCCGAGCACATGCCCGCGCTGCTCGCGCAACCGTGGCTGGACCTGAACCCGCCGGAGCGGCATGTGCGGCGGCAGTACGAGGCGTGGATGCGTGGGCGCTGAGGATGCCCAGCCCTGAGGCAGAACCATCGCGCGGCAAGCGCGCTCCCACAAATGACCCGAAGCTCCCGGCATCGATGTGGGAGCGCCCTTGTGGCGCGATGAAATCGCCCCGAGGCCCTCCGTCGCGCGGCAAGCGCGCTCCCACAGCAGCCTGGCAGGCTTGATGCCCGAGAAGCTCCTCCATCCTCTTCTGCTATGTTGTTTTTCCGTGTGATCGCCCACCAGCCGCCGTGTCCGTCGACCGCTCGCAAGTCCACCACATCGCCGAACTCGCGCGTCTCGCCCTGCCTTTGGCGCAGGAAGACGCCATGGCGAACGAACTCAATGCCGTGCTTGGCCTGTTCGAGGCGCTGCGCGCCGCGCCGGTCGACGAGCTGGCGCCACTGGCCCATCCCGGCGATCCGAGTTTGCGCCTGCGCGAAGACACCGTGACCGAGCCCGACCGCCACGAGGCCTTCCAGGCGATCGCGCCGAATGCCAGCGGCGGCTATTACCTCGTGCCGAAGGTGATCGAGTGAGCCTGCCGACCGACCTCGCCGGGCAACGGGCCGCGTTGCGCGCCGGCGCCACGAGCAGCCGCGTGCTGACCGAGGCCGCGCTCGCTCGCGCTTACGCCCTGCAACCCAAACTCAACGCGCTGATCACCACACTCGGACCCGCTGCTCTCGAAGCCGCCAATGTCGCCGACCAGGCCCGCGCCACTGGCTCGAACGGTGCACTGCTCGGCATTCCCTATGCCCACAAGGACCTGTTCTGCACCGCGGGCGTGACCACAACCTGCGCCTCGCGCATGCTCGAGCACTTCGTGCCGCCCTACAGCGCGACGATCCACGAGCGCATCGAGGCAGCCGGCGGTGTGCTCGTCGGCAAGGCCAACATGGACGAGTTCGCGATGGGCTCGTCGAACGAACACAGCTTCTTCGGACCTGCGCACAATCCCTGGGATCCGACCCGCGTGCCCGGCGGGTCTTCCGGCGGATCGGCCGCGCTGGTCGCCGCCCGCATCGTGCCCTTCGCCACCGCCTCGGACACCGGCGGCTCGATTCGCCAGCCGGCCGCGCTGTGCGGCGTCAGCGGCATCAAGCCCAGCTACGGCCGGGTCTCGCGCCACGGCATGGTCGCCTATGCCTCCAGCCTCGACCAGGCCGGCGTGATCGCCCAGAGCGTCGCCGACTGCGCCGAGGTGCTCGCGGTGATGGCCGGCTTCGACCCGCGCGATGCGACCAGCCGCGACGTGCCGGCGATCGATGTCACCGGCGCGCTCGCCGCCGACCTCACGGGCCTGCGCATCGGCCGGCCGCGGCAGTGGTTCGGCGCCGGCATCGAGGATGGCGTCGGTGCCGCGGTCGAAGACGCGCTCGCCGAGTGCGTGCGCCGCGGCGCGACCGTCATCGACGTTGACCTGCCAGCCTCCGACTACGCGATCGCCGCCTACTACGTGATCGC
>JANJUH010000083.1 GCA_024710675.1 Lysobacterales bacterium | reverse complement strand
CACGCCGATGTCGCGATGTACGAGGCCAAGCGCCGCGGCCGCAACAACTGGCAGATGTTCTCGCCCGCACTGGCCGGCAAGCTCAAGGAGCGGCTGCTGATCGAGACCCAGCTCAAGCGGGCGATCGAACAGAACGAACTCAAACTGGTCTACCAGCCGAAGATCGCACTCGACTCGGGACGTGTGGTCGGCGCCGAGGCCCTGCTGCGCTGGCACAGCAGGACATTGGGCGAGCTGCCGCCGGACACCTTCATCCCGATCGCCGAGACCAGCGGCGACATCGTCCGTATCGGCGCCTGGGTCCTGGACCAGGCCTGCCGGCAGTTGCGGCAATGGCTGGACGAAGGCGTGGCCATTGACCATGTCGCCGTCAACGTATCCTTCCGGCAGATCCTCGGAGAACGTTTCGAGCGCGAGGTTCGCGCGGCGCTGGGCAACCACCGCCTGCCCGCTTCGGCGCTCGAACTCGAGATGACCGAGCGTGCGCTGATCGAGGACACGGCCAGCAGCGAGCAGGTGCTGCGCAACCTGCGCGAACTCGGCGTGCGCATCGTCATCGACGATTTCGGCGAGGGCTACAGCGCGCTCGGCTACTTGCGCCGGCTGCCGATCGCCGGCATCAAGATCAGCCACCATTTCATGCAGCAGATACCGGCCAATGCCACCGACGCGCGGCTCTGCGAGGCCATCGCCGAGATGGCCGACGCGCTGGGCCTCAGCGTCGTCGCCGAGGGCATCGAGAACCCGGCGCAACGCGAATTCGTGGCGGCCCTCGGCATCCGCCACGCCCAGGGCTTCCACTTTGCGCCGCCGCTGGCGCCCGCCGACTTCCTCGCCTACCTGCGCGGGGCGGCAAGCGCCGACTGAGGCGGCCACCCCGCTATACTGGTCAATTACCCTGTCCAGCAAGGAGCGCCCGTGCCGGCGCACAGCCAGCCCGACCGCCAGCGCGGCTACCTGATCCCGATCGGTGGCGCCGAGGACAAGATCGGCGACGCCAAGATCCTCAAGCGCTTCGTGCGCCTGTGCGGGCGCAAGCCATCGATCGCGATCATCCCGACCGCCTCGCGCCGCGAGGATGCCGGCCGCGTCTACGAAGACCTGTTCAGCGGCTTCGATAACGCCCAGACCCGCATCCTGCGCTTCCAGCGCCGCGAGGACTGCGAGGACGACGGCGTGCTCGATGTTCTCAGCCACTGCGATGGCGTCTTCATCACCGGCGGCAACCAGTTGCGCCTGTCGACGATGATCGGCGGCACGCCGGTGGCCAAGCTGCTGCGCCGGCGCAACGCCGACGGCATGCCGATCGCCGGCACCTCCGCGGGTGCGGCGATCATGCCGGCCCACATGATCTCCGGCGGCGAGGAAGGCGCCACGCCGCGCGCCGGCATGGTCAGCCTGGCGCCGGGGCTGGGGCTGTCGAACAAGATCATGATCGACCAGCACTTTCGCCAGCGCGACCGCATCGGCCGCCTGCTGACCGCGCTGGCGATGAATCCCTTCGCGCTCGCGCTCGGCATCGACGAAGACACCGCCGCCTTCATCGGC
Source organism: Lysobacterales bacterium (assembly GCA_024710675.1). Taxonomy (GTDB): domain Bacteria; phylum Pseudomonadota; class Gammaproteobacteria; order Xanthomonadales; family SZUA-5; genus JANJUH01. Next base: position 2,079 of record JANJUH010000083.1, on the reverse strand, counting down.
CCGGACAATGTCATCGAGGTGGTCGGCAACAGCACGGTGCTGGTGCTGGATCCGAGCGAGGTGCGGCATTCCACGCTCGCCGACGCCGACCACGGCGATCCGGTCAGCATCAGCAACGTGCGCCTGCACATCCTGACGCCGGGCATGCGCTACGACATCGACGCTCGCCAGACCATCATCGAATGAGCACGACGATCCGCCCGATCACCCCGACCGACGACCCGGCGATTGCCGCCATCATCCGCAGCGTGATGCCCGAGTTCGGCGCCGACGGCCCCGGCTTCGCGATCCACGACCCCGAGGTCGATGCGATGAGCGCGGCCTATGCGGCGCCCCGCCACCGCTACTTTGTCGTCGAGCAGGACGGACGTGTTGCCGGCGGCGGCGGCATCGCGCCGCTGGCTGGCGCCGATCCGGCGATCTGCGAGTTGCGCAAGATGTATTTCCTGCCCTCCTTGCGCGGGCTGGGACTGGGCCGCGCGCTGATCACGACCTGCCTGGACTACGCCCGCGAGGCCGGCTTCCGCCAGTGTTACCTCGAGACGCTGACCGGCATGGATCGGGCCCAGCAGCTCTACGAAGCCGCCGGATTCCAGCGCATTCCCGCGGCACTGGGCGCCACAGGACACTTCGGCTGCAACCGCTTCTACCTGCGCGAGCTCGGCTGATCCCGGCGTGAGCGCAAGCGCTGCGTCGCGGCAGTTCGGGCTGGATGCGTTGCGCGCGATCGCCGTGCTGCTGGTCGTGATCGCCCACGGCAGCGTACTGGCAATGCCGCACTTCGTTCCCGATCGCGGCATCGTCTACCTGGCGCACCTCGGCGTCGAACTCTTTTTCGTGCTCAGCGGCTTCCTGGTCGGCGGCCTGCTGATCGATGCCATCGCCAAGGCGAACCCGGGTGACCCACGCTGGATCGGCCCCTTCTGGCTGCGCCGCTGGCTGCGCACGCTGCCGAGCTACTACCTGATCCTGGCGGCGAACTTCGCTCTGGCCATCGCCCTCGGCAGCGGCTGGCCCGCGGACTGGCCCTTGTACCTGGTGTTCGCGCAAAACCTGGCCTGGGCGCATCCGGCCTTTTTCGGCGAGGCCTGGAGCCTGGCGATCGAGGAATGGTTCTACCTGCTGGCGCCCTTGCTGGCCTTCATCGCACTGCCCTTCTTGCGCAGCGCGCGTGCTGCGACCTGGGCGCTGGTGGGCGTGCTGCTGGCCGGCCTGGCGATCCGCTTCGCGGTGGTCCTTGCCAGCGATCCGGCCTGGGACGCGGGCGTGCGCAAGGTCGTCGCCCTGCGGCTCGATGCGATCGCCTATGGCGTGCTGATGATCCACCTCTTCCGCAAGGAACCCCGGGTCCGCGCACACGCAGGATCGCTGGCCCTGGTCGGGATCGCGATCTCCGCGATAGCGGCCGCACTGTATTTCCGGGCGGAAGTCGACAGCGAGCTGCTCGCCCGCACGCTGATGTTCTCGCTGTGCTCGCTCGGCTGCGCGCTGCTGCTGCCCTGGGCCGCGCAGTGGCAGGCGCCGTCATGGCCGCAGGCCATGAGGTCGATCTGGACCCGCATCGCGCTCTGGTCCTACGCGATCTACCTGGTCCACATGCTGGTGCTCAGGCCCATGCTGGCCTGGCTCCCGGAACGCGCCTCGATCGCCGCGGTCGGCCTGCAAGCGATGATCTACCTGGCCCTGACGCTGTCGCTCGCCGCAGCGCTTTACCATGGCTTCGAACGCCCGGTGCTGCGCTGGCGCGATCGCAGGGTGCCGCGGTAGGGGCGCTCGGGACTCGGGACTCGGGACTCGGGACTCGGGACTCGGGACTCGGGAAAAGCTCGCACGATCGATGTGGGAGCGCCCTTGTGGCGCGACTTCAGGGCGCCGAGTTCTCGCGACGAGCGTGATTCCGCGATCGCTGTTCAGTGGTGGCTGACAGGAGCGTCGGCATGAATGCCGACCCACGGGATGGTCGCATCTGGTGGGTCCGGATTCATCCGGACGCTCTTGGGCGAGGATTCCTCAGTGCCAGCCAGGCCCCATCCAACCGCTGGCCTTCACACCCCGACCCGCCCCCGCCGCCGCAGCATC
>JANJUH010000043.1 GCA_024710675.1 Lysobacterales bacterium | reverse complement strand
GGAGACTCCGGCGCCTCGTACGGCGCATCGATGCCGGTGAAGCCCGGCAAGGCGCCGGCCCTGGCCTTCGCATACAGGCCCTTGGGGTCGCGCGCCTCCGCGACCGCCAGCGGCGTGTCGACGTGGATCTCGTGGAACTCGCCGGGCTCGAACAGCGCGCGGGCCGCGGCGCGACCTTCGCGAGTCGGCGAGATGCAGCTGACCAGCACCACCAGGCCCGCATCCACCATCAGCCGCGCCACCTCGGCGATGCGGCGGACGTTCTCGGCGCGATCGGCGGCGCTGAAGCCCAGGTCGCGGTTGATTCCATGGCGCAGGTTGTCGCCATCGAGCGCGTAGCTGTGCAGGCCCAGGTCCGCCAGGCGACGCTCGACGCGCGCCGCCAGCGTCGACTTGCCGGCACCGGAGAGACCGGTGAACCACAGGCACCCGGGCCGCTGGCCGAGGCGGCGGGCCCGTTCGCTGCGATCGAAGGCCAGGGCCTGGCGACGGACATCGACGGTGCGCGGAGCGATCTCGCGAACCATGCCGGCGCCCAAGGTGGCGTGGCTGATGCGGTCGATCAGCACGAAGGCACCCAGCGCCCGGTGGCGCGCATAGGGCTCGATCGCGATGGCCTCGTCGAGCACGAGCTCGACCCGGCCGATGCCGTTGAAGCCGAGCGTGTCTGCGGCAACGGCGCTGCCATCGAGGACTTCGATGCGATGGCGGATCGAGTGCACGCGGGCCGGCAGGGTGCGCGTGCCGAGCTTGAGCCAGGCCGCACGCCCGACTGCAAGCGGCTCCTCGTCCATCCAGACCAGATCGGCTGCAAAACGGTCGGCCAGCGCCGGCGGAGCGGAGGCAGCGGCGAGCACATCGCCGCGGGCCACATCGACCTCGTCGCTGAGCGTCAGTGTGACCGCCTGCCCGGCCCGTGCCACGGCCAGATCGCCGTCAGCGGTAACGATGCGTTCGACGCGGCTGCGGCGCCCCGAGGGCAGCACCTGCACCGCATCGCCGGGGCGCACCTCGCCTGCGCTCAGCGTGCCCGCATAGCCGCGGAATCCGGCGTCCGGCCGGCACACCCATTGCACCGGTAGCCGGAAGGAGCCCTCCACCTGCTCATCCGCGGCCGGGGCCTCCTCGAGCACGTCGAGCAGCGCCGGGCCCTCGTACCACGGCATCCGGGTCGACCGTGTGACCAGATTCTCCCCGGCCAGCGCCGACAGCGGGATCGCATGGACGCTGGCGATGCCGATCTGGTCCGCCAGAACACGGTAGTCGGCCTCGATCGCGCGGAACACCGCTTCGTCGTAGTCGCGCAGATCCATCTTGTTGACCGCGAGCACGACCTGGCGGATGCCGAGCAAGGCGACGATGTGACTGTGGCGACGGGTCTGCGCGGTCAGGCCCTTGCGCGCATCGACCAGCACGATCGCGAGATCCGCGGTCGAGGCCCCGGTCGCCATGTTGCGGGTGTACTGCTCGTGGCCGGGGCAGTCGGCGACGATGAACTGGCGGCGGCCGCTGCCGAAGTAGCGATGGGCGACATCGATGGTGATGCCCTGTTCGCGCTCGGCATCGAGGCCGTCGACCAGCAGCGCGTAGTCAATGGCATCACCCTGTGTGCCGTGGCGGCGACTGTCGGCCGCGAGGCGTCGCGCCTCGTCATCGGCGATCAGTTGGGTCTCGTGCAGCAGGCGCCCGATCAGCGTGCTCTTGCCGTCGTCGACGCTGCCACAGGTGATGAAGCGGAGCAGCGGCCGGCGATCGCGGCGGGCGATGGTGGCCGCGATGGCGGCACGGGCGAAAGCGGGATTGCCGGTGAGGGTGTCCATCAGAAGTAACCCTCCTGCTTCTTGCGTTCCATCGAGGCGGAGGGATCGTGGTCGATCACCCGCCCCTGCCGCTCGGAGTGACGCGAGACCAGCATCTCGGCGATCACTTCCTCCAGCGTGGCCGCGCGCGATTCGATCGCGCCGGTCAGCGGATAGCAGCCGAGGGTGCGGAAGCGCACGTGGCGACGCTCGGGCACCTCGCCGGGCCGCAGTGGCAGGCGATCGTCGTCGACCATGATCAGCGTGCCATCGCGCTCGACCATCGGGCGTTCGGCGGCGAAGTAGAGCCCGGGCACCTCGATGCGCTCGCGCAGGATGTACAGCCAGACATCGAGCTCGGTCCAGTTCGACAGCGGAAACACCCGCACCGACTCGCCCTTCTGCACGCGGGTGTTGTACAGGTTCCAAAGCTCCGGACGCTGCCGGCGCGGATCCCAGCGATGGTTCTGGCCGCGGAAGGAAAAGACACGCTCCTTCGCGCGCGACTTTTCCTCGTCGCGGCGGGCGCCACCGATCGCGGCATCGTAGCCGCCGGCATCGAGCGCCTGGCGCAGCGCCTGGGTCTTCATCACATCGGTGTGGACCGTGGCCCCGTGGGTGATCGGATTGATGCCGCGCGCAAGGCCCTCGGGATTGGTGTGCACACGCAACTCGAGGCCGTACTCGGCGGCGATGCGATCGCGGAAGGCGATCATCTCGCGGAACTTCCAGCCGGTGTCGATGTGCAAGAGCGGCATCGGCGGGCGCGCCGGGTAGAAGGCCTTGCGCAACAGGTGCAGCAGCACCGAGCTGTCCTTGCCGATCGAATACATCAGCACCGGGTTGCGGAACTCGGCCGCGACCTCGCGCAGGATGTGGATGCTCTCGTCCTCGAGGCGATCGAGATGACCGCGCGCCGGCAAGGCCTGGAGCGTGGGAGCGGTGTCGTTGGCGATGGCCGCCAGCGGAGCGTGGGTTTCGGACATGGCGGGGATTCTCAGGCCAGTTGATAGAGCGTTCCAAGGCTCAGGGCGACGACCAGCGTCCCGACGAGCCCCAGCATCAGTTGGGCATCGAGCCGACGAACCGCCCAGGCGCCGATCGGCGCGGCCAGCACGCCGCCGATCGCGAGGCCGGCGACGACTTTCAGGTAGTCGCTGCCAAGGGTCAGCAGGAACACCGTGGTCGCGGTGGCCGTGACGAAGAACTCGACCGCATTGACGGTGCCCACGGTGAAGCGGAACTCCTGTCCTCGCGCCAGCAGCGTGCCCGAGACGATCGGACCCCAGCCGCCACCGCCGATCGCATCGAGCAGCGCGCCGCCGAAACCCAGCGCCGACAGGTGGCGCACCGGTTTCGGCGCCCGCACGCGGCGCCAGACGCGATACAGGATCAGCAGGCCCATCAGCAGCAGATAGGCCGCGATCCAGGGCTTGAGCGCCTCACCATCGATCGATCCCAGGAGGTAGGCGCCGGCCGCGGCCCCGGCCATGCCCGGCAGCACGAGCCGCCGGAAGAGTTCACGGTCGATATTGCCGAAGGCGTGGTGGGAGGCCGCCGACGCCCCGGTGGTGAAGCACTCGGCCGCGTGCACCGTCGCGCTCGACACCGCGGGCGGAAAGCCGCAGGCCAGCAGCAATGCCGATGCGCTCACGCCGTAGGCCATGCCGAGCGCGCCATCGATCAGCTGCGCGGCAAAGCCGATCGCGATGATCAGCGTGAAGTCGATCGGCAGTTCCATGGGCTCCTCGGGCCATCGGGTCGGCCTCCAGTATTCGGACGTCCATACGGCCGTGGGAAAGTCCGCCGCGGCATCAGCACATGCCATTCGCTGCTTTGGCGTGGCGCTCGCGCGCTCCTACGCTGCCCTCATCCGAAAGCGACAGGTCCGCACGCCATGGTCAGAGCCGCCACCGTCCTGCCCCACGAGGCCCTGCCCGTTCCGGCCGAGGCGCTCGCCCGCCTCGATGCCTTGGCCGAGGGCCTGGATGCCGCCGCGCTGTGGTGGCTGTCCGGTTACGCCGCCGGACTCGCGCGTGGGCGTGGGAGCGCCGCCGCTCCGGAAGCGCGGCCCGCCGTTGCCGCGGCCACGCCGCCATTGACCGTGCTCTACGGCAGCCAGACTGGTAACGCCAAACGTATCGCCGAGGCACTGGCCGGGCGGCTCGAAGCTGCCGGCCAGGCGGTGCGGCTGATCCGCGCCGATGCCTATCCACACCGCGAGCTCGCCCAGGAACGCCAGCTGGTGATCGTCATCAGCACCCAGGGCGACGGCGATCCGCCCGAAGACGCCCGCGGCTTCGTCGAGTTCCTGCTGGGCCGGCGCGCACCGAAGCTGCCTCAGCTGCGCTTTGCCGTACTGGGGCTGGGGGATTCCAGTTATCCCAAGTTCTGTGCGATCGGCCGCCAGCTCGACGAGCGCCTCGCCGAGCTCGGGGCCAGCCGCTGGCTGCCGCGCGCCGATGCCGATGTCGACATCGAGCGCGTCGCCGGGCCGTGGACCGAGTCGCTCGAGCAGCTCGCCCGCGACAGCACGCCGGCCCGCCCGCCGCTTGCCACCGTGACCCCGCTGCGCAGCGCCGCGCCGACCGCCGGCACCCGCGAGCGGCCGCTCGAAGCCGAGCTGCTCGGCAACCAGCGGATCACCGGCCGCGGCTCGGACCGCGACATCCGCCACCTCGAACTGGCCGTGCCGGGGCTGGCCTACGAACCCGGCGATGCGCTCGGGATCTGGCCGCGCAACCCGGCCGACACCGTCGCCGCGCTGCTGGCCGCGCTGCGCCTGCCCGGCGAGGCCGAGGTCAGCGTCGCCGGCCCGCGCACGACGCTCGCCGAGGCGCTGCTGGCGCGCGTCGAGATCACCCGGTTGTCGCGCAGCTTCCTCGTCGCGCACGCCGAGCGGGCCGGCGATACCGGGCTCACCGCGCTGCTCGCCGAGGAGCAGCGCGAGTCGCTCGCGGCACGACTTTCACAGTGGCAACTGATCGACCTCGTCCTCGCGCACCCGGCGCCATGGCGTGCCGAGGAGCTCATCACCGCGCTCCGACCGCTGCAGCCGCGCCTGTATTCGATCGCCTCGAGCCGGCTCGCGGTCGGTGACGAAGCGCACCTGTGCGTCGCCCACGTGGCCTGGCAACAGGACGGCCAGCCGCGCTGGGGCGCCGCCTCGCACCATCTCGCCGGACTCGCAGAGGAAACCAAGCTGCCCGTCTTCCTGGAGCGCAACCCGCGCTTCCGCCTGCCCACCGATCCCGCGCGCGACCTCGTGATGATCGGCCCGGGCACCGGTGTCGCACCCTTCCGCGGCTTCCTGCAGCAGCGCATCGCCGAAGGCGCCCGCGGACGTCATTGGCTCTTCTTCGGCAACCCGCATTCGCGCAGCGATTTCCTCTACCAGCTCGAATGGCAGCAGGCGCATCGCGCCGGCCACCTGCAACGCATCGACCTCGCCTTTTCGCGTGACCAGGCGCGCAAGGTCTACGTCCAGCACCGGCTGCTCGAACGCGCCGACGAGTTGCTGGCCTGGCTCGATGGCGGCGCCCATCTCTACGTCTGCGGCGACGCCAACCGGATGGCCAGGGACGTGCACGCCGCGCTGATCGAAGTCCTCGCCCGCCGCCACGGCGGCGATGCCGAACGCGCGACCGAAGCCCTGTCCGCACTGCAGGCCGAGGGCCGTTACCAGAGGGATGTCTACTGATGAGCCACCTCAACGTCGAGGACACCAAGGCCGGCTCGGCGCGCCTGCGCGGCACGCTGCTCGACTCGCTCGCCGACCCGCTGACCGGCGCGCTGGCCGAGGCCGACCAGACGCTGATCAAGTACCACGGCAGCTACCA
>JANJUH010000036.1 GCA_024710675.1 Lysobacterales bacterium | reverse complement strand
CGTCCCGGGTCCCGACCCACCCAAAGAGGCTTCAGCCTCGTCGAGCTGATGGTGGTCGTCGCCATCGTGGCGGTGGTCAGTGGCGCGGTGATCTATGCCGGTAGTGTCGGTGGCGGCGAACGCCGGCTCGAGTCCGAGGCCCGGCGGGTGGTGGCGGTGCTGCGCGCGGTCTGCGATGCGGCGGCGATCGAGGCCGACTTCCTGGCCTTCGGTTTCGGCGCGCGCTTCTACGCGGGCTATCGGCTGGAGCGTACCGGCTGGGAGCCGATCAAGGCCAGTGGCCCGATGCGCCCATACGAGTTGCCGCCCGGGATCTCGCTGGCGAGCAGCGATACCGACACGCCGCTGCCGCCGGAGTTGCCGGCGGCGCCGCAGGTGCTGTGCTCGCCGGGCGGCGATATCGGGCCGATCGACCTGCAACTGATGGCCGCTGGTGCCGCCCCGGGCTGGCGGATTCGATTGGATCGTGAAGGCCGGTTGCGGGCGCTGCAGGCGGACGAATCGTGATCCGGCGCCACGCCCGCGGCTTCAGCCTGCTGGAGGTGATGATCGCGCTGGCGGTGCTGGCGATCGCGCTGGCGGCCACGGTGCGGGCGGTCGGCGAGCAATCGCGTGTGCAGGCGGTGGTGCGCGATGCCGCGATTGCGCGCTGGGTGGCCTCCAACGTGATTGCGGAGACGCGTTTGAGCGAGCGCTTCCCGGCGACCGGGGAACGCGAGGGTCAGACGCGCATGGCGGGGCGCGTGTGGCGCTGGCGGCGCGTGGTCAGCGACACGCCGGACGGCGACATGCGCCGTATCGATGTCGCGGTCTACGCCGCCGATGCGCCGGCTGGCAGCGAGGACTCGCTGGTGCGGCTGAGCGGTTTTGCCAGCGGCAGGGACCGCCGCGAATGAGCCCCTGCGCGACCCGCGGACCTTCGGTGCAGCGTGGATTCACGCTGCTCGAGCTCATCGTCGCGGTGGCCGTGCTGTCGGTGGTCTCGCTGCTCGCTTATGGTGGACTCGATGCGATCTTCCGCAGCCGCGACACTCAGGTTGCGGTCGCCGAACGCGCGCGGGCGCTGGAACTGGCGGTATTGCGGATCGAGCGCGACTTGCGCCACGCCCATCCGCGTCCGGTGCGCGGCCCTTACGGGGAGGCGCAGCCGGCGATGGCGGGCAGCGAGTTCGCGGCCGAGTGGAGTGTGCTCGACCTCGAAGCCGCGCCCACCGGCATCGCCACCCAGGGCCTGCGGGTCGGCTACACGGTCATCGACGGTGCGCTCTGGCGCAGCGTCGATCCGCTGCTCGATCGCACCCCGCGCGAGAGCGCCCGGCGGCGGCTGATCCTCGAGGATGTGGAGCGCATCAGCTTTGTCTATCGAAGTCGTGACGAGCGCCTGGCGGCCTGGCCGCCGCGCACCGGCAGCAGCGATCCCGAGCGGCTGCCACGGGCAGTGGAGGTCACCCTGCGCCTGGCCGGCGTGGGCGAGATCGTGCGCCTCATCGAACTGCCCGAGGTCGGCCGATGAAGCGCCAACGCGGACTGGCCCTGGTGCTGGCGCTGCTGGTGGTCGCGCTGGCGACCCTGGTGGCGGTCGAGCTGTTCACCTCGAGTGGGTCAGCGATCGCCCGCCAGGAAGGCCTCGCCCGTGCCGAGGATGCTGCGCTGCTGGCCCAGGGCATGGAGGACTTCGCCCTGGTCGCCCTGGCCCGCGACGAGGCCAGCGGCGATGGCATCGACACGCGGCTCGATGCCTGGGCGCGCCCGCTGCCGCCGCTGCCGGTGCCGGGCGGGATGATTCGCGGCGCGCTGGTCGACCTGGACGGCCGCTTCAATCTCAATAGCGTGGTGCGCAGCGGCGCCCGTGATCCCGTGGCGATGGCGCGCCTGCGCCGTCTGCTCGCCGCGCTCGAACTGGAGCCGGCACTGGCCGACCGCATCGCCGACTGGATCGATGCCGACACCGAGGTGGCGGGCGAGGGCGCCGAGGATCTGCAGTACCTGCGCGCCGATCCGCCGTATCGGGCCGCCAATCGCCCCTTCGGTCACGTCTCCGAGTTGCGCCGGGTGCTGGGCGTGGATGCCGAGGTCTATGCCCGGCTGGTCGGCGAGGTGGCCGCGCTGCCGGCGGACTCTGGCGTCAACATCAACACGATGAGCGTTGCCGGGCTGATGAGCCTGTCGGACGGCATCAGCGTCGAACTGGCGCGGCAGCTCTGGGATGGTGGCAATGCAAGCTACCGCTCGATGACCGAACTCGTGGACCGGTTGACGGAGGCGGGGGTCGTCATGGAGCCTCAGGCCATGCAGGATCTCAAGGTCTCCAGTCGCTACTTCCTCGCCCGTGCCGATGTCGAACTCGGCGCTCGGCGCTTCCGTTTCTTCAGCCTGTTGCAGCGCCAGGCCGGCGGTGGCCGCGTGCTGCAGCGCACCCAGGGCGCATGGGACCTGCCGCTGAGTCCGGCGCCGGCCGGAGTGCCGCGATGAGCGTGAGCCGGCTGTGGGTGCGGGTGGACGCCGATGCGGGTATCGCGTGGCTGGCGCGCGATGGCCAGGGGCGGGTGCTCGCGGGCCCCGCCGTGCTGGCCGCCGGCGAGGTGCCGGACTGGCCGTCGGTGGACGATGTCGTGGTGGTCTGGGCCGAAGCCGGACTGCTGATGCGCCGCGTCGACCTGCCGGCCGGTGGTCGCGGCAAGTGGCGCCAGGGCTTGCCCTATCTCGCCGAAGAGTGGGTGGCGGCCGATGTGGCCGATCTCCATGTGGTGGCCCCGCTGGAGCTGGTCGGCGCACAATGCTGGGTTGCCGTGGTCGAGCGCGCCGCGC
>JANJUH010000030.1 GCA_024710675.1 Lysobacterales bacterium | reverse complement strand
GCGATCTGGCATCGCTGAAAAGGGGGCGCGGGCCATCCACTAGACTCTTGGGTCTTTCCCACGCGGACGCAATGACGATGACTCCACCGTTGGCAGGCAAACGCGTGCTGATCACCGGTTCCAGCAAGGGTGTCGGGCTGGCGGCAGCGCGCGTGTTCGTCGCACAGGGCGCGCAGGTGGTGATGCATGCCAACACCACGGTGGCGAGTGCACGCGCTGCAGCGGCCGACATCGGCGAGGGCGTGCTCGGCGTGATCGCCGCCGACCTGTCGCAGCCCGGCGCCGGCACGCGCTTGTTCGCCGAGGCCGATGCGCTGGCCGGCGGGCAGCTCGACATCGTGGTCAACAACGCGGGCATCTATCTCGCCAGCGAGATCCATGCGGACGATGCCGACTGGCACGCCGCCTGGGCGCAGGTCCTGCAGGTCAACCTGCTCGCGGTCGCGGACATCTGCCGTGCCGCGGTGAGTGCCTTCGTGCGGCGCGGCGGCGGCAGCCTGATCAACATCGCCAGCCGTGCCGGCTTCCGCGGCGACGACGGCGACCACAGCGCCTATGCCGCGTCCAAGGGTGCGGTGCTGGCATTGACCAAGACCCTCGCGCGCGCCTACGGCAAGGATGGCGTGCTGGCCTACGCGCTCGCGCCCGGCTGGATCGACACGCGCATGGCCCCGCAGAACGCGGCCGGCCTGGCCGCCGCCCGCACCGAGATCCCGATCGGCCGCATGGCCAGTGCCGAGGAAGTGGCCGCGATGTGCGCCTTCCTGGCCAGCGGCGCCTGCGCCAGCGCCACTGGTGCCTGCGTCGACATCAACGGGGCCAGCTACGTGCGCTGAGACGGCTCCTGCGAATCCTGCAACGCCCTCGTCGCGGTGGAAGTCCTGGCCTCGTGGCTGAGTCACGGCACTGAGGACCTGCGCCTGTCCTCGTTTCTCCATTGACTTCGCGGATCATCGGGTGGATGTGCGATTGCCGACCCCGCTTGTCGGGTTCACTGCCGCCATGGCGTTGGCCTCCCGCGCGTCCTTGTGGCTGATCTCGGAGCACGCGAGCACGCTCCACAGGTCCGCCGCCAGCCGCGTGACCAGCAGCAGGGCGCAGGCAATGTAGATCGCCGTGGCCTCGCTGATCAGCTGGTCCGACGAGGCGGGCATCATCAGGACCGGTATCGCCGGGAAGGCGGATGCGCACAGCGTGAGCAGTTGCACCCGCGGCAGGCGCGCCTGCATCTGCAGTCGGCGAAAGCTGAACAGCTTGATCTGGCGCCGTGTCACCGTGGCATCGTAAGTCGCGTTGGACAAGGCGATGGTCGCAATGAGGACGATGTCGAGCGGCGTGAGTATGCGTGGTGCGAGCACGTTTCCCGGCAACCACAGCAGCGCGATCGACAGGATCGCCAGCAGTGCCGCGAAGCGGAGGGTGTTCAGGAAGTGGACGTAGGCGTAGCTCGTGTCCACTTCGATGAATCGAATGCCATGGCGGATCGAGGTGCGATGGCGGACGTGGTGCTCCGGCGACATGGTCAGCCGGGCATGCACGGCGATCAGCCAGGTCCAGGCCAAGGCGGTGAAGACCGATTGCAGTCCGAGCACCAGGAAAAGCGGCATGACGCCCCAGTCGAGGACCAGTGCCGCAAAGGCCGTGACACCGTTGCCCGCCAGCACGGGCAGCAATTGCCGTGTACCGGCCTGCGAGGGATGGGTCATCGCGGAGGTTGCGGACATCGGCTGGCTCCATGGTGCGCGCGACTTTCGCGCTTGCCGTGCAGGCCGGCAGGTCTGAAGGCTACGCTGATCATCGACCGGATCGTCGAACTGGCTGTCGGGATCGCTGTGGGCAAGCTCGACCACCGGGGACGAAGATGACCGTCGGTCGAAGCGTGCCCAACCCGAGGCTTGCACTCTCCGCCACCCTGGCGTGACCATGGGCCATGGCCCGGTCCCCACGCTTCCCGCTCGCGCTGCTGATCGCCTTTGCCGTGATCTGGGCGGTGCTGGCCATCGACCCCTGGTATCGCCAGGACTGGCTGCTCGAAAACGTCCTGATCTTCCTCGCCGTGCCGCTCTTGCTGTGGGGCTGGCGAACGTTGCCGTTTTCGAACACCGCGTATGCCTGCCTGTTCGTTTTCTTCGTGCTGCACGCCATTGGCGCGCACTACACCTACTCGGAGGTGCCTTACGACGCCTGGTGGCAGTCGCTCACCGGCCACTCGCTGGACGCGGCTTTGGGCTTCGAGCGTAACCACTACGATCGTCTCGTCCACTTCCTCTACGGCGTGCTGGTGATGCCGGCGGTGGTCGAGCTGCACGCGGCACGCGCGCCGCCGCGCGGCTTCTGGGCGCTGCTGCTGCCGGTCTGCTTCGTGATGGCGCACTCGGTGCTGTACGAGACCATCGAATGGCTGGCGGCCGAAGTCTTCGGCGGCGATCTGGGGCAGGCCTACCTCGGCACGCAGGGCGATGTCTGGGATGCGCAGAAGGACTCGGCGCTGGCAACGCTCGGTGCGGTCCTGGCGCGCGTCACGATGTGGCTGGCTGGCCGGCGCGCGCCGGTTGGAATCGACTGATCAGCCGCGCTTGCGTGGCAGCGTGTCCGCCAGGTGCAGCCACGGCACCGCGCTCTCGACGTGGACGTGCACCTGCGGTTCCCGATCGAGCGGATCGATGAAGAGCGCACGGGCGATGTGCAATTCGCCAGGCCAGCGCGGCGACTTGAAGAACATCGGTGAGCCGCAGCGGCTGCAAAAACCGCGCGAGGCGCCGGTGGCGGCCTCGTGCCAGCGCAAGGCGTCGGTTGGGTCACTGATGGTCACCTGGCCGGCAGTGAAGCCGGCCCAGGTCACGAAACCCGCGCCGTGTGCGCGCTGGCAGCGGCTGCAATGGCAGTGTGCGACCCATTTGGAAGGCAACGCCACCCGGAGATGGATCGCGCGACACAAGCAGTGCGCCCGGGCAGCCGAATTGGTGGTCACGGCATGGCTCAAGGGATTCCTCCTGCGACTGGGCGCTCGGTGCACGCCGGGGGCGGAGCGCCGGCGGGCGTGAGCTCGCCGCCGAACTGGCCGAGGATGACAGTGGCCAAGTGCTCGGCCAACAGGCGTTGCCCGCGCTCCGAGACATGGACGAAGTCGAAGAACACGGGCTCGTTCGTCGCATCGTAGACACCACCGGCATCGACCAGGGCCGGGTCGCCAGCGCCCGCGCGCGCGGCGGCCGCCCGCGCCGCCCGCTGCAGCAACACATGGCGGCGCGCCGAGGATCCCACGATGGCCGCCTCGTCGGCGCGTGGATCGGCGCGGTCCATGACCGTGGGTTGCCAGACATGCACGGTGGGAATGCCATATTGCGCCGCGATCGCGCGCGCGTGGCGGACAGTCGCCAGGTAGTCGGAGGCGACGGCCTCGGCAAGAACGGATATGGCCGCTTCCTCGGGCTCGGTCTGTGGCGTTGCGGCGAGCCGTGCAATGCCGTCGAAGCGCCTGGCGAGCGAGCGCAGCGCGGCCAGTGCATCGCGGCCGCTGTCGAACTCGAGTACCCGGTTCGCCTCGTTCTGCGGCAGCCCGGCGCGCCCGGCTTGCAGCGCGGCATAGACATCGTTGGCGCCATCGATGAACACGGCGAGCGCTGGACGCGGGCCGGCGCAGCGCAGTGCGCTGTCGAAGGCAGCGAGCGATTGTCGCGAGACATAACCCGACTCGCCAAAGTTCAGCACGCGCAGCCCGAGTTCTGGCGCCCGCTCGGCCAGGATCTGTTCGATCTGCGCCGGCAGCGTGCCCTGGTCGCGATTGCCGGTGCCCCAGACCAGCGATCCGCCGAAGACCCAGATCTCGCCGCGCGGATCGTGGGCGGCAGGGGGGGTGACCCGAAAGCCGTGCGCATCGACATTGATGATCTCGCCCGCGTGTGGCCCGCGGCGCCAGTACACCCAGCTGCGCCAGGCGGTGTCCTTGGCCGCGCGATGTTCGCGCCAGTAGTCGCCGATCCAGTCGTCATCCGCAACCGCCGCCGCGCGGGTGCGATCGGGTGCGACGGCGGCCGGATCCATCGGCGTCCAGCCGCCCGGATCCGGCAGCAGCGCCGCCAGCCCGCGGTCGACCAGGATCAGCAGCAGCAGGCTGAGGCCGGCGACCTGCCAGGACTGTCCGATCCCCGCAAAGAGCTTCTTCAGCATTCGATGACGTTGACCGCCAGCCCGCCGCGGCTGGTCTCCTTGTACTTGTCCTGCATGTCGCGGCCGGTGTCGCGCATGGTCTTGATGACCTTGTCGAGCGAGACGCGGTGCTTGCCGTCGCCGCGCAGGGCCATCCGCGAGGCGTTGATCGCCTTGACCGCGCCCATCGCGTTGCGCTCGATGCAGGGAATCTGCACCAGCCCGCCGATCGGGTCGCAGGTCAGGCCCAGGTTGTGCTCCATGCCGATCTCGGCAGCGTTTTCGACCTGGTAGATGCTGCCGCCGAGCGCAGCCGTCAGACCTCCCGCGGCCATCGAGCAGGCGACGCCGACCTCGCCCTGGCAACCGACTTCGGCGCCCGAGATCGAGGCGTTGTCCTTGTATAGGATTCCGATGGCGCCCGCTGTGAGCAGAAAGTCGAGCACGCCGGCCTCGCCCGCGCCCGGGCAGAAACGGGCGTAGTAGTGCAGCACGGCCGGGACGATGCCGGCCGCGCCGTTGGTGGGTGCGGTCACCACGCGGCCGCCGGCGGCGTTCTCCTCGTTGACGGCGAGCGCGTAGAGGTTGACCCAGTCGAGGATGGTGAGCGGATCGCGCAGGTTGGCTTCCGGCCGCGCCAGCAGTTCGCGGTACATCGAAGGCGCGCGGCGGGCGACGCGCAGGCCACCGGGCAGCACGCCGTCCTCGCGCAGGCCGCGTGCCATGCAGTCCTGCATGGCTTGCCAGATCCGCAGCAGGCCCTCACGGATCTCCGCATCGCCACGCCAGGCGCGCTCGTTCTCGCGCACCACCTGGGCGATCGTGAGGCCGGCCTCGGCGCACTGGCGGAGCAATTCGTCGCCGGTGCTGAAGGGATGGGGCAGGGGCGTGGCATCGGGGACGATGCGATCGGCCGCGGCCTCGTCGTGGTTGACCACGAAGCCGCCACCCACCGAATAGTAGTCGCGGGTGAACAGCACCTGCTCGCCCTCGTCGAAGGCGGTGAAGCGCATGCCGTTGGAGTGATAGGGCAGCTTCTGGCGCTTGTTGAAGACCAGATCGGTCTTTTCGTCGAAATCGATGCCGTGGCGGCCGAGGACCTCCAGGCGCTTGCCATGGCGGATGCGTTCCAGGGGTGCCGGAATCGCGTCGGGATCCACCCGGTCCGGCTCATTGCCCTCGAAGCCGAGCAGCACCGCCTTGTCGGTGCCGTGGCCGCGGCCGGTGTGGGCGAGCGAGCCGAAGAGTTCGCCGCGCAGGCGCGCCACGCGGGCCAGCACGCCGCGCTCCTCGAGGCGGCCGGCAAAGCGGCAGGCGGCGCGCATCGGGCCCACGGTGTGCGAGGACGAGGGTCCGATGCCGATCTTGAAGAGGTCGAAGACGCTGACGGCCATGGCGGTTCGGGGCAGGGGCGGTGGCGCGATTATGCTTGCGCGATCCTGCCTGGGAGCCGCACCGTGATCCGACTCTACGAACGCCCCGGTTGTCATCTGTGCGAGGAGGCCTGGGAACTGCTGGCTGCGCTCGGTGTGGCCGACGCGGTGCAGGGCGTCGATATCGACGGCGACGTCGAACTGGGCGTGCGCTACGGCCTGCGCATTCCGGTGCTCGAGCGCGCCGATGGCGCAGCGCTGGAATGGCCTTTCGATGCCGACAGGCTCGGCGCTTTCCTGTCGGGAGTGGAGTCTTGAGCGCGGGGGCGCTGGCCACGCTGAGCCCCGAGGCCGCCGCACGAGCACAGCGCGAGGGCGCGCTGCTGGTGGATGTGCGCGAGCCTGCAGAGTGGGCCGGTGGCAGCCCGCCAGGCGCCTTGCGAGTCGCGCGGGCCGACCTGCTGGCCGACCCCGCGCGCTGGCTGCCGGCCGACGGAAGCCCGGTGCTGCTGCTGTGCGCGGTGGGTCGCCGTGCGCAGGACTGTGGCGAGCGGCTGGCGGCGTTGGGGCATCAGGGCCTGGTCGTGGTCGAGGGCGGCCTTTCGGCCTGGCGCGCTGCCGGCTTGCCGGTGGAGGTGAGCGCTGATCCGGACGCGGCCTGGCAGGCCCGTTATGCGCGCCAGACGGTGTTGCCCGAGGTCGGTGTCGAGGGTCAACGTCGTCTCGGTCGTTCGCGCGTGCTGCTGGTCGGCGCCGGCGGCCTTGGCTCGCCGGTCGCGCTCTACCTCGCTGCGGCGGGTGTGGGCCTGCTGCGCATCGCCGATGACGATGTGGTCGACGCCAGCAACCTGCAACGGCAGGTGCTGCACGGCACGCCGGAGGTGGGGCAGGCCAAGGTCCGCTCGGCCGCTGCACGCCTGTCGGCCCTCAATCCGCATATCACCATCGAGACCGTGCCCGAGCGGG
The DNA here is from genome assembly GCA_024710675.1 of Lysobacterales bacterium. Taxonomy (GTDB): domain Bacteria; phylum Pseudomonadota; class Gammaproteobacteria; order Xanthomonadales; family SZUA-5; genus JANJUH01. The sequence goes on along the minus strand of JANJUH010000030.1, from coordinate 280 downwards.
CACGCGCAGCCAACATCGAGGCGCTGGCGGGCGATGTGGACATCATCGTCGATGGCTCGGACAACCTGCCGACGCGTTACCTGTTGTCGGACGCCGCCCTCGCACTCGGCAAGCCGCTGGTCTACGGTGCGGTGGAGCGCTTCACGGGGCAGGTTTCGGTCTTTCATCCGGGCTGGCGGCGCGGTTTCGCGCCCTGTTATCGCTGCCTGTTCCCCGAGCCGCCGGCCCCCGAGGACGCGCCGAACTGTGCCGACATCGGCGTGCTCGGCGTGCTGCCGGG
>JANJUH010000020.1 GCA_024710675.1 Lysobacterales bacterium | reverse complement strand
GAGTGGATGGTCGATCTTGAAGCTGCCGCCGCCCTTGCTGAGGGTGCCGCTGACCGCGACGTTGCCGGTGAAGTCGCCAGCCAGCCCGCCGGCCAGGTTGACGCCCTGCACCGCCCGCGCGCCGCTGGCATTGACCTGGGCGTAGACCGCGGCGCCCGTGGCGGTGGTGTTCGTCAGCCGCGCATTCAGTGCCCGACCGGTGGGGCCCGCGGAGCTGGCGTCGATGGCCCACGAGGAGCCGGCGCCGTTGGCCTGGAAGACCGAGGTCGTGCCGCCACTCGATCCAGCGATGGCTTCGAGCGCCGTGGCCAGGCCAGCGGTCCCGGTGTTCTCGGCGCGCAGGCCGACGCCGCCACCCGAGGCGGTGCGCGCCAGCACGCCGCGATTGGCGCCGCTGGTCGCCAGCGCGTCGCCCACCAGTGCCGCGCCGGCGGTCGAATTGGTCTGGGCATAGGCACCGTAGGCGTTGCCGCTGGTGGCCGAGTTGATCGCGAACACACCGGCGCCATCCGCCGATCCGCTCGAGCCGCGCACGCCGATGGCCTGGCCCGCGGTGTCGCTGGCCGCGCCATCGAGACCGAGCGACTGGCCCTGCGCCACCACGCCGGTCTCGCCCTCGCCGCGCACGCCGGTGCCGCCGCTGGACGCACTGCTGCCGTGGACGCCTACAGTGGCACCGCTGGCGGCGCTGGCCTCGCCGCGGATACCGGTGCCGGCAGTGGAGGCCGAGCGACCGTAGACGCCATACGTCGTCCCCGAGCTCGTCACGGCATCACCGAACACGCCACGGCCGCCGCTGCTGTCGGTGCGGCCGTGCACACCCCAGACGTCACCGCTGGTCGCGGCTGCGAAGCCATACACACCACGCGCGCCGGCGGTGGTGCTGGCGGTCTGGCCCCAGACACCGGTGCTGATGCCGCTGTTGTTCGCGGCCAGGCCGAAGACGCCGCGACCCAGCGGGCTGTCAGTGCGACCGTGCACGCCATAAACGTCGCCGCTGCTGGCCGTCGCGTGCCCGAACACGCCGCGCGCGCCGGCCGTGCTGCTGGCGGTCAAGCCCCGCACGCCCTGCGTCGAACCGCTCGTCGCAGTCGCGTTGCCGAGCACGCCCACGGTGTCCGAACTCGAACTATTGGTGACCCCCACCACGCCCAAGGTTTGGCCGGTCGCTGCTTGCGCGATGGCAAACAAGGCGGTCGATCCCGGGCTATTGCTGTCCTGGGAAATGTTCAGTCCCTGAAGGGCCGATGAGCCGCTGAACACCTGGCCGTAATGCCCGTGATCGCTGCGCGCGGCCGTGTTCGCCGCCCCGCTGCCGGCGAAATCCACACTGAAGGTGGTGCCGGACAGGCTGAGGCCGCTGCCCGCGCTGTAGGTGGCCCCACTGGCATCGTTCTGCGGCGCCCACTGATTGCCATCCCACTTCAGGACCTGGCCGGTAACCGGCACCGACATGCTGACCCGGCGCCCCTGCAAGGCGAGCGTGCTGCCGGCGAGCGGCGCCGGCAGGATCTCGATGCGCGGACCGAGCGGTGTTCCGTTGACCTCGACCTGCAACCAGCGAATCTCGTCCTGGAACATCACGCCGGCAAAGTTCAGGTCGATGCTGAACACCCCGTCCAGCACCGGGTAGGCGTTGGCGGTGATCGTGCTGCCGACCTGGTTGCTGCCGTTTTCGGAGTTGAACAGCTTGAAGGCCAGGTTGGCCGTGCCATTGAGCGGCGCCCCGCTCTGTTCGAGGAAGCCCTGAAAGGTGAAAGGTTCGGCCGGCGCGGTGACCGGGACGGCGAGCGCAAGCGCCAGCGCGCTGGCGAGCAGGTGGCAACGGATGGGCATGGGGGTCTCCTTGGCATGGGATGGCGTGGACTCGACGCCCCCTGAGCACGGCCCGTGCCAACTCCGAAGATCACTGCCAAATACCTGTTTCAAAAGGACTTGTTTGTGCGCCAGGGCATCCATCGGCCGACCGCAGTCGGAACCGGCAAAAGACGCCTCCGCGATCGCGAACGCCTGCGGCGCCGCCGATCACGGCGATCGTTCGCGATCGCGAACTCGGGCGTTATCCTCGGCACACCACCCGTGCCGCAGGCCAGCATGCGCATCCGCTACAGCCTCGAGCGCCTCGATATCGATGCCCCCCGGCGTGACCTGACCCCTGGGACCTGGCGGATCGGCCGCGATGCCGACAACGACATCGTCCTTGATGCCCAGGGCGTGTCGCGCGCGCATGCCGAGATCCTCGTCTGCGGCGACCGCGGTCTCGTGATCCGCGACCTGGGGTCGACCAACGGCACCCGCATCGAGGGCGAACGCATCGCCGAGTACGCCGCCAGCGGCGATGTCGATGTCGTCATCGGCAGTGCGCGGCTGCGCCTCAGCGAGCGCCAGGGTGGGCTCGACGAGCTGGCCTACCAGTCCTCGACGGGCACCGGCAGCGAGCAAGGCGCTGCGCCCACGTTCTCGCCCACCGCCTCGGTCGACCTCGGCCGCGAGCTGCGCGCGCTTGCCGCGCGCCTGCGCCCGGCGAGCGACTGGAGCCCGGCCACGCTGGCCCTCCTCTTCGAAGCCTGGGCCCAGCGCCTCGGCATAACCAGGATGGCTCTGATCGATGGTGCGGGCTCGATCTGCGCAGCCACCGGCCCGGCCACGGACGCCAATCTCGTCGAGATCGCCCGCCACGGTGATTGGCGTTTGCGCTGCGAGCCCCTGCCGGCGAGCGCGACGCGGGCACTGGCGACAATCGCCGAGGATTTGCTGCTGTTCGCCCCGCTGCCAAGGGCTGGCGGCAAGAGGGCAAACGAGGACCACACACCCGCCGACTGGCCCGGACTGCCGAGCGCCGCACCCGCGATGCGCGAAGTCCTGCGCCAGCTCGACCGCGCGGCGCGCTCGGCGATACCGGTCCTGCTGCTCGGGGAGACCGGCGTCGGCAAGGAGCTGATCGCGCAGTGGCTGCACCGGCGCTCGCCACGCGCGCAAGGCCCCTTCCTGGCGCTGAATTGCGCGGCGCTACCGAAGGACCTGCTCGAGGCCGAACTCTTCGGCGTCGAGAAGGGCGCCGCCACCGGCGTGGCCGAACGCCCGGGCCTGCTCGAGCAGGCCGACGGCGGCACGCTCTTCCTCGACGAGGTCGGCGACACCGCGGCCGAGACCCAGGTGCGCCTGTTGCGCGTGCTCGAGGACGGCCGCATCACCCGCGTCGGCGGGCGGCGCACGCTCGCGGTCGATGTGCGCCTCGTGGCCGCCACCAACCGTGATCTCGAGGCCGAGATCGCAGCCGGACGTTTCCGCCTCGATCTCTACCATCGCCTCGCCGGCTTCGCCGCCCGCATTCCGACACTGCGCGAACGCAGCGAGGACATCGCGCCGCTGGCGATCCACTTCTACCGCCAGGCGCTGGAACGGGCGCAGCGGCGCAGCACCGGCATCACCGCGGCCGCCTTGCTCGCCCTGCAACGCTGGTCATGGCCCGGCAATGTGCGCGAACTGAAACAGGCCATCGAGCGCGC
>JANJUH010000010.1 GCA_024710675.1 Lysobacterales bacterium | reverse complement strand
CATGATCGGGTCCAGGCTGGCCTCGAGCAGGCTGCGCGCATAGCGCAGCGCCGCCCGGGTGCGGATCTCGGCGTCCTGCGCGGCGCTGATGTCGAGGTGGGCGCCGGCCAGGCGCAGGGCCTTGCCTTCGGCGTCGCGCTCGACGGCGCGGCCGCGGTCGAGAATCCAGACCCAGTGGCCATCCTTGTGGTGCATCCTCACCCGTGCTTCGATGAATTCGATCCGGCCCGGGATGAGCCGAGCGAGCAGGCCTTCCAGCATCGTGAGGTCTTCGGGATGGGTGAGCCTGCGCCACGTGTCGATCGAGATCGGGGCGAGCTCGTCCAGCGTGTAGCCCAGCAGCCCGGCCCAGCGCTCGTTGAGGTGCACTGCGTCGGTCAGCAGGTTCCATTCCCATGTGCCCGCATCGGTACCCCAGACCACCTCGGCGAGGTATTGGCGGTCCTCGCGCAAGGCCTGCTCGAGCCGCGCACGCTCGGCCTCCTCGGCGGCCAGGTCGGCTTCGCTGCGGCGCTTGTGGCGCTGGAAGGCCCACAGGCCGGCTGCCGAGATCAGCGCCAGGGCACCGAACAGCAGGCTGCGCACCCACAGGTCGCGGCGCCAGGGGGCATGGACGGCATCGAGGTTGCGGGTGAGGCTCACCACGAGCGGGAAGTCCGTCGGCGTGCTCGCGGGCGTGATCGAACGCACGGCGGCGATGCGTTGCTCGCCTGTGGAGGCGGTGGTGCCCGAGATCAGCGACTTGTGCGCACCGCTGGCGAGGTGTCGATTGAACAGCGAGTCGGGTGCGGCGCCGAGATCGAAGCCGACGAGCCTGGCGTCGTCCGGGACGCTATGGATGATCTTGCCGGCGCCATGGATGAGCAGGGTGCGCATGTCGTCGGCGTAGACCGATGCGGCGAGCAGCTGGCTGAAGAACTCGGGGTCGATCGCGGCGATGGCATAGCCGGCGAAACGGCCATCCGCGTGGAGCACCGCCTTGCCTGCGGTGATGGTGAATACGTCGTGGGGGGTGACGAAAGGTCTCGAGATGTGCAGCCTCTCCGGCGTCGGGTTCTCGCGGATGTGGCGGTAGCGCTCGTCTTCATGGAAGTTCAGGCCGATCAGCAGGGGGCGGTTGCTGGCCAGCACCTCGCCGGCGGTGCCGACGAGGAGCAGCGTGCGGACGCCGGACATGGCGGAGACCATGGACTCCATACGGCTGTTGGCGGCGGTCTGCGAGATCTCGCCCTCGAGCATCTGGATGAGGTCGGGTGCGATGGCGTCGAGTGCGTTCGCGGTCGCTTGCAGGCGGCGCGAAAGCGTGCTGCCGACGACCTCGGCGGCATGGCTCAGGCGCTCGCCTTCGTTCTCGGTGAGTGTCCGGTGCGCGAGATGGAGATCGAAGCCCAGGATGCCGCCGATCGTCGCCAGGCCCACGGCGAGGATGATCCATGGCGTGCGCCGGTCGGCCCGACGTCCATTCCCGATCGCCTCGCGGCGCACCTTGCGCGGGATTCCTCGTGGCTCGTCGGCGAAGTTCATGACGGGGACCTCGCCGACCGGGTCCGTAGCGACGTGTCCAGGCATCAGGCCGCCCCAGATGAAGCCGGCGTGCCGCCGGCATCTGCTGCGGCCTTGTCTGCCGGGTGGCCGGCGGTTGCCACTTCCACCCGGTTGCGGCCGCCCTGCTTGGCACGGTACAGGGCATCGTCGGCCGCCTTGATCAGGTTTGCGCTCGTGCCGGCGTGTGCGGGCAGGCTGGCCAGGCCGATCGACACCGTGATGTTCGGCAGGGGTTTTCCGTGCAGCATCACATTGAGATGGCCGACGTCTTCGCGGAAGCCGTCGAGTCGCGACCTCGCCTGCTCCGGACCGAGTTCGGGCAAGATCAACAGGAACTCCTCTCCGCCATAGCGACATGCGAGGTCGCTGCCCTCGCGGAAGCTCGACATCAGCAGCGCAAAGTCCTTGAGCACGATGTCGCCGGCCTCGTGGCCATAGGTGTCGTTGAAGCGCTTGAAATGATCGATGTCGAGCATCGCGATCGTGAGCGGCTTGTTCGCCCGCGTCATGCGGCTGATCTCGCGCGCCAGCGCTTCTTCCATGAAGCGGCGGTTGTAGAGGCCGGTGAGCGGGTCGCGGATCGACATCGCGTGCAGCGATTCGCGCAGGCGCAGGTTCGCCATCCCGAGGCTGATGCTGTCCGCGGCCGTCGCCGCGAGGTGACGGTAGTGCAGCCTTTGCGCCTGAGTCGTGGCGGTCGGGTCGATCACGAGATGGAGGATTCCCAACGCCGTACCCTGCGCCAGCAGCGGAATGCACAGGTAGGGCCTGTCGTCCGCATCGATGTGGCGACAGGGCGGGTTGATCGTCCGCTCGAAGCCGATGTCGTGGATGTGGCCGCGGCGCAGGGCCCAGCAGTCGGCGGGCGGCGCGGTCTGCAGCGACTGCGGGTGCCCGCCCCAGGTGCCGGCATCTTCGAGCAGGTTGCCGGACGGGCGCAGCAACAGCAACTGGCCGCTGGAACCCGGAAACAGCTGGGCCATCGTCTCGCGGAGGATGGGCAGAGACTCCTCGACCGTGCGGCAACTCTGCAGCAGTCCCGTCATCTGCCCGAGCAGCATGACCTCGCGGTTGGTGCTCTCCAGCGCTTCCTGCGAACGCTTCAGCTGGGTGATGTCGCGTGCGGCGGCAAAGACGCCGGCGACATGGCCGCTCTCGTCGTGGTACACGGTCGCGTTGTAGAGCACGTCCGTGGTGCTGCCGGATGTATGACGCAGCACCAGGGGGTAGTCGGTGACGTGGCCGCTCGAGAACACCTGCCGGTAGCCGGCACGCGCCTTCTCCGGCTCGGTGAAGTAATCGGAAAAATCGCTTCCGATCAGGCTGTCGCGGCTGCGCCCGGTGATGAGCTCGGTGGCGCGGTTGACGTCCATGATCTTGCCGTCGGGACTGATCGTGACCAGCGGGTCGAGACTGGCTTCGAGCAGGCTGCGCGCGTAATGCGAGGCGGCCATCAGTCGTTGTTCGGCTGCCTTGATGCTGGTGATGTCCCGTGCTTCGACGAAAAGCCCGAGGAGCTGGCCGTTTGCGTCATGGGCGCAGGCCAGGTGCAGTTCCAGTTCCGCGACCTGCCCATCCGCGCCGGGGACGCGCAGGGACCGGCCGCTGAGCCCGCAGCAGGACAAGGCTTCGCGGAAGACCTCCTCGGCCTCGCCGCGATCGCTGAAATGGCTCGCGAACTCGCTTCCGACCCAATGCTCGCGGGAGCGCTGCGATTGGCGAAGCGTTGCGCTGTTGACATCGGTGACGCGGCCATCGAGATCGACGGCCAGCATCGGAACCTCGGTGGCGTCGAGGAAATGGGTTTCAAGGAGAAGAGGGGGGACGTCGCTGGTCATCGTTGCCTCTGCAAATTGCCTGGAATGCAGGAGCGAAGCCTCAGGAGTACGTCTTCAGTCTATTCCTTTGCTTTCGTGAAGAGATGACAAATATCGATCATTCAACGGGTTTCTCTTTTTTCGGCAGATTCGTGTCGTCACCGGCCGCGATCGCTCAGCCTTTTTCGCCTTTCGCCGCGAGGTAGATGCCCACCAGCAGCAGGCTGAAACCGACGAACTGCAGGGGGGCGAAGCCCTCGCCGAAGACGATGAAGGCCAGCAGCGCGCTGCCCACCGGCTCGCCGAGCGTGACCACCGCGACGAAGGTCGCCGACACGTAGCGCAGCGACCAGTTGTAGGCGGTGTGGCCGAGGAGCTGCGGGCCGAGCGCCATCGCCAGCAGCACCAGCCACGCGGTGTTCGACAGGGCGAAGAGTTCCACGCCGCCCGCGCCGCTGGCCGCGAACAGGAACAGCGCAGCGGCGCCGTAGGCGAGCCAGATGTAGGCCGGCAGCCCGAGGCCGGCGCGCAGCCGGCGGCCGATCAGCAGGTAGGCGGAGAAGCACCAGCTGCCGACGAGCGCGAGCAGGTTGCCGAGCATCGGGTCGCCGCCGGCGCTGGCGGTCTGGCTGTCGCTCCAGAAGATGAACAGGCTGCCGGC
>JANJUH010000004.1 GCA_024710675.1 Lysobacterales bacterium | reverse complement strand
GAACATCGACGGCACCAACACGCTGGCCTGCACCAAGGCCATCGAGGACGTGTCCGGCGAGGTCCGCATCTATCCCTTGCCGCACATGCCGGTGGTCAAGGACCTGGTGCCCGACCTGACCCGCTTCTACGCGCAGTACGCTTCGATCAAGCCGTGGATCCGCACCCAGTCGGCGCCGCCGCCGGACAAGGAACGCCTGCAGTCGCCGGCCGATCGCAAGAAGCTCGATGGCCTCTACGAGTGCATCCTCTGCGCCTGCTGCAGCACCTCGTGCCCGAGCTACTGGTGGAACGGTGACCGCTATCTCGGCCCGGCGATCCTGCTGCAGGCCTACCGCTGGATCGTCGACAGCCGCGACGAGGACACCGGCGCGCGCCTCGACGATCTCGAGGATCCGTTCCGGCTGTACCGCTGCCACACGATCATGAACTGCACGAAGACCTGTCCGAAGGGTCTCAATCCGGCACTGGCGATTGCCGAGATCAAGAAGGCGATGGTGGCGCGGCGGTCGATCTGAGGGCGTTTGGGCTCGGGCTTGTGTTGTGACTTTGGTACGTCGGGTTGAAGAGCGTTTTTTGTCCGCAAAGGACGCAAAGGACGCAAAAGGAGCAGGAAGTGTGATGGGCGAGGCGCCGTGACCGGTAGCCTCGCGCGCGGGAAGAGCTGAGAGCCTGTGAAAAAACCTCCCGCCTACTGCGGCTGCCGCCGAACGTCCCTGGCGGCGTTGCGCTACGCGAAAACTGCGGTCATTGGCCTCGGACTAGTCCCTTGTTTTCACGCAGCGCGCCTTGCCAGGAACGCCCGGCGACACCCTCGCTACGGCGCTCGAATTTTTCACAAGCTCTGATTGAATCGTCATCGCGAGGAGCGAAGCGACGTGGCGATCTGGAAGACCCGATTGACTCAATGAAGCGGATTGCTTCGCTGCGCTCGCAATGACGCCTTGCTGTAGATCTACAGGAGTCGAATGCGACGCTTGAACTCTTTGCGTCCTTTGCGGACTAATGCTCTTCTCTCCCCCTGACTCCGGCCCATGACCGACCACAGTGAGATCTCCCGGCTGCGCTGGCAGTGCCGGCGCGGCATGAAGGAGCTGGACGTGGTGCTGGTGCGCTGGCTGGAGCGGGACTTTGCTGCGGCGGATGCGGCCCAGCGTGCGGCGTTTGCCGAACTGCTGCGGCTGGAAGACGATGTGCTCTGGAAACTGATGCTGGGCCGCGAGCGGACCGGCGACGAGGCCATGGATGCCCTCCTCGAACGACTACGCCACGCCGATCGCGCTTGATCTGTCGCCCGGTGGCATGACGCGCCTCTGGCAGGCCGTTGCGCTCGTCGCTGCGTGCGCCGGTATCGGGCTGGCCGACGTGCCGCCGGGGCTCCTCGCCTTGCCGGTACTGCTGGCTGCGCTCGCGTGGTGGCAGGAGTCACGGCAGGCGCCGCGCGGTCAGCTCGTGCTCTACGTCGACGGCCTGGTCGCTCACGCCGTGGCCGATGAGCGCCAGCCCGTCGAACTCATCGACATCGTCGACTTCGGGCCGCTGCGCGCGCTGTCCTGGCGCGATCGCAGCGGACGTCGCCACGATCGCGTGCTGTTCCCGGATCGCCTCGATGTCGCCCGGCGCCATCGCCTCGCGGTCTGGCGCGCCACCCACGATGCCGGTGCGGCCGCGGAGGCCGGCGCATGAGGCTCTTCCATCCGCTGTCGCTGGCGATCGGCCTGCGCTACACGCGCGCCAAGCGTCGCAACCACTTCATCTCCTTCATCTCGCTGGTGTCGATGCTCGGCATCGGCCTCGGCGTGACCGCGCTGATCGTCGTGATCTCGGTGATGAACGGTTTCGAGCGCGAGTTGCGACTGCGCATCCTCGGCATGGTTTCGCATGCCACGGTGGCCGGTTACGGGGCTTCGCTCGAAGGCTGGCCGAGCGTGGTAGAGCGCGCGCGCACGCAGCCGCATGTGGTCGGCGCCGCGCCCTATGTGGAGCGCGAGGCGATGCTGCAGACGCGCCGGGTCAGCGGCGCGATGATCCGCGGCGTGATCCCGGAGCTCGAGGACACGGTCTCGGAGGTCGGTGCGCGCACCACCGAGGGCCGTTTCGATGCGCTGGAGCCGGGCGAGTTCCGCATCGTGCTCGGCACCGAGCTGGCCTACATGCTGGGCGTCGGCATCGGCGACAAGGTCACGGTGATGGCGCCCGAGATGCGCGCCAGCCCGGTCGGCGTGCGTCCGCAGATGCGTCGCTTCGAGGTCGTCGGCATCTTCGAGGTCGGCATGTACGAGTACGACCGCGGCTATGCCTTCGTGCACCTCGAGGACGCGCAGAAGCTGTTCCGCGAAGGGCAGGGCGTGACCGGCGTGCGCCTGAAACTCGACGACATGTTCCGCGCCTGGCGGGTCGCGCAGGACCTCTCCACCGAGCTCGGCGGTGTTTATTCGGTGCGCGACTGGACGCAGCAGCACAGCAACGTCTTCCGCGCGGTGAAGACCGAAAAGTTCGTGATGTTCGTGATCCTCTCGCTGATCGTCGCGGTGGCCGCCTTCAACCTGGTCTCGACGCTGGTGATGGTGGTCACCGACAAGCAGGCCGACATCGCGATCCTGCGCACGCTGGGCGCCAGCCCGCGCCTCGTGATGGGGACCTTCATGGTGCAGGGCCTGACCGTGGGCCTGATCGGCACCGCGATCGGCCTGGTGCTGGGCGTGGCGATCTCGGCGAACATCGACGTGATCGTGCCCTTCCTCGAGCGCAGCTTCGGCTTCGAGGCGATGCCCAGCGACATCTACTACATCAGCACGCTGCCCAGCGAGCTGCGCGCCGCCGACGTCACCCGCATCGGCCTGCTGTCGGTGCTGTTCTCGGTGATTGCCACGCTCTATCCGGCCTGGCGCGCAGCACGCACCCAACCCGCCCAGGCGCTGCGATATGAGTGAGACCACGCCCGTGATCGAGGGCCGCGGCATCGGCAAGACCTTTGCCGAGGGCGATCTGCGCGTCGAGGTGCTGCAGAACATCTCGCTCGCCATCGCGCCCGGCGAGAGCGTTGCCATCGTCGGCGCCTCGGGCGCCGGCAAGAGCACGCTGCTGCATATCTTGGGCGGGCTGGATTTGCCCAGCAGCGGCGAGGTGCTGGTGCAGGGCCAGCGCATGCATGCGCTCAGCGACGCCGAACGCGGCCGCCTGCGCAACCGTGCGCTCGGATTCGTCTACCAGTTCCACCACCTGCTGCCCGAGTTCACCGCGCTCGAGAATGTCGCGATGCCACTGCTGATCGGCGGCCTGTCGGTCGCCGAGGCCAGCGCGCGGGCCGCCGATCTGCTGGGGCGCGTAGGCTTGGGCGCGCGGGTGCGCCACAAGCCGGGCGAGTTGTCAGGCGGCGAACGCCAACGCGCCGCCGTCGCCCGCG
>JANJUH010000002.1 GCA_024710675.1 Lysobacterales bacterium | reverse complement strand
TGGGGTCGGGGGTGGCGGGGGGGGGGGGGGCCGGGGGGGCGGGGGCGTGTACACCCACGACCTCTTCAATCCACAGCCCTGCCAACCGATCCGGCCTGACGCTTGCGAGGCCGCGCGTGCTGCCGCCCGCGTATTCTCGATCTGGCTGACCGGACCCCGGGCAGCGTGCCCCAGTCCCCAGTCCCCAGTCCCCAGTCCCCAGCCCCCAGCCCCCAGCCCCGCTTCTTGACGCTCAGGCCGACCGGCGCAAGCCCAGCACGATCAAGCGCGAGTACAGCCGCTCGTGCAGGTTCTTCGGCGAGGCAAAGCCCATCCGTTCGAGGCAGGGCATCTCGTCGGCCGTGGGCTTCAGGCCGAAGGCGGCGGCGATGGCTTTGAGGCGATCGCCGGTGCGCACGGTGTTGGCCTTCAGCCAGCGCAGCGCCTTGACCAGACGCTCCTCGACCGGGTCGAAGTCCGCGCCGAAGGGGAACAGCGGGAACCAGCCGCGCGCGCGGGCTTCGGCGATAGCGGCGCGGATGTGCTCGGGAGTGTTGCGGCGATAGCGCTCCGGGACCTGCCAGGCCGCGTCGAGTTTGCCGGCCGCCTTGGCGCGGGCCACCAGCTCGTCCTGGAAGCGCGCATCGGCGATGCCAACCATCCGCTTGATGCACTCCTCGTCGGTTTGCGCACGCAGGTCGGCGATGCCGTACTCGGTGATGACGATGTCGCGCAAATGGCGCGGGATGGTCACGTGGCCGTAGTTGAAGAGGATGCTCGAGCTGACCTTGCCGCCGCTCTCGCGGGTGGCGCGCAGCATCAGGATCGAGCGTCCGGTGGGCACCTCGTGCGCCATCGCCACGAAGTTGTACTGGCCGCCGACGCCGCTGACGACCTGGCCTGATTCGAGCGCATCCGACACCGCCGCGCCGAGCACGGTCTGCATCATGCAGGTGTTGTAGAAGCGCGCCTCGTGGCGCTGCGCGAGATGCAGCTCCTCGCGGCCGCCGTAAAGCTGGTTGACGTGGGCGACGCCGGTCATGCACAGGCCCTCGAAGTCCTCGCCCTGGAGGCCCCGGAACCAGTCGTAGAGGCCGTGCGAGCCCAGGTAGAAGGCGCCGTGCAGGTAACGGCCGCCTTTCAGTGCCACGCCGTCGATGACCCGTGCGATCACCTCGCGGGCGGCACCGCCGTGCAGCAGCGCATCGACCAGCGTGCCGTCCGGCAGGCGAAGTTGGTCGCGGTCGGCCATCGCCGAGCCGGTGGGGAGCAGACCATGCGCGACCAGTGTGGCCACCGCATCGTCATCGAGCGGGCGCGGATAGACGCCGGATTCGATCAGCATGTCGACATCGTCGGCGCGCAGCGTGGTGCCGATGGCCTTGCGATTGAGCAGGCGTTGCAGCGGCAGGTGGTCGTAAACCCGGCGCTTGAGGATCCCGGCGCGATGCAGGTGCATGAAGCCGTCCATCACCATCTCGCTGGCGCCGTAGATGCCGGTCTCGAAGCGCTCGAAGCCGCCGATCTTGCTGGCCAGCAGGCGTTCGGCCGGTGCCAGCAGCGGCTCGGTGACCGCGCGCCAGGCGGCGTTGTCCGATTGCCGCATCATCAGCCCGTAGACCAGCGCATCCGAGAGCGCGCCGATACCGATCTGCAGCGTGCCGCCGTCGGCCATCAGCGCGCTGGCGCGCAGGCCGAGCACGTATTCGGCTTCCTCCACCGGTTGCCGGGGCAGGCCGAACAGCCGGTGCTTTTCGTCCGGGCATTCGAGGATCGCGTCGAAGAACGACGGTTCGAGTTCGGCGTCGTTGCCGAGGTAGGGCAGGTCGGGATGGACCACGCCGACGATCATCAGGTGGCGGCCCTCGGCGCGCATGCGTTCGGCGAGTTCCACCGTCACATCGGAGTTGCACGACAGGCTGTAGCGCGTGCCCGCAGGCGTCTCGCGCTTGGCCACCATCTGCACCGCCAGGTTGACGCCGGTGTGGGCGACATCGCGCGCCACGTGGGTGTAGTTGCAGCTGATGTAGCTGCGCTGCGCCTGCGGCTTGCCGAGCAGCGAGCCTGATTGCAGGTAGAACTCGCGCACTTCGACGTTGGCCGGGAGCACGCCCTTGCGCACATCCTCGAGGTAGGCCAGGTCCGGGTAGTCATCTCCCCACCAGCGCTTCGCGAAGGGGCCGAGGAAACGACGTTCGAGATCGCCCGCCGGGTTCGGTCGCGCCAGCGAGAGGGCCGTCATCAGCGTCATGCGGATCGCGGGCTCGGCCTTCGCTTCGGCATAGAGGGCGTTGAGCAGGCGATTGGGCTTGCCGAGTCCGAGCGGTGTGACGATGGTCCAGTGTGTGCCGAGTCGCTCGCGAATGTGGACGAGCGCATCCTCGATGCGGGTGTGCAGGCGTGGCTGGGTCATGCGGATTCCCCGATGCGAAGGCGGCGATCATAGGGCGCACGCTGCACCGGTCCTTGCGCAAGATCAGGCCGGAGGCCACGGCAGAGCCGCCCTGTAAACTTTGGCGACTTTGAGAACCATGCCCGCAGAACGCTTGTGTTCACCTGCGCTTCAGCCTCACCATACGGCCACGTATGGCGGCGGGGGATTCTGGCGCCGTCTGCGTCAAACACCATCGGGAGCGACCCCTCCGGGTCGCGCTTTCACGTCTCTGGGAGGATTTCGTGAAGCGTCATCATCTGTCGGTTTCGATTGCCACCGTTCTCGTGCTCGCCGCAACGGGCGCGTCCGCCAAGGGTATCGTGCCCAAGCAACTGGCCGGTGGCCCGGAGGAGTTCGCCGCGATGGCCGCGGTCGACCCCGCGGCTGCCGCGATCCATTCCAAGGCGGCGCTGCTGCCCTTCGACCTCGGTGCCGACAAGGCCGGCGGCTACAGTGCCGAACTGGCGCTGCCGATCGAGAGCGAAGCCACCCGCATGCTGATCTTCTCGGGCGGCAAGTTGGATCTCGACGCGGCCGTGCGCCGCCCCGGGGATCGCAGCGAGAAGAGCGTGCGCGCGCTGGCCACCGTGCAGGGGCCGACCAGCTTCGGCATCGAGGGCGCCAGCCACGAGGGTGAGTTCTACGGTTTCACCGGCGTGCAGCCGGGCACCTGGAACCTCAAGCTGCGCGCCGGCAGTGCCGGCTCTGCCCGCGGCTTCGTGCTGCTGGAAGGCCAGGCCGACACCCAGCTCGTGTCCTATTTGCAGCATCGCAAGCAGCTCGTCGGCGAGCGCATCGGCTTCGTCGCCAGCCTGTACCGCCCGGATGCCGATCCGGCCGTCGCCTACGGCAAAGCCGCCGGCAGCGTGACCAGCGCCAGCCTGCGCGTGCTCGGCCCGGACGGCGTCGAGTCGATCTATCCGATGCACGACGATGGCCAGCACGGTGACGGTCTCGCCGGTGACGGCATCTACGGCGCCGACTTCCTGGCCGCGAAGGCGGGCCAGTACCAGGCGCAGGTGATGGTGCGCGGCCTCAACGCCGAGGGTCGCGAGATCGTGCGTACCGCCGAGCACCCGCTGCCGGTGGCCGATCGCTCGATTGCCTTCGCCGGCACCAAGGCCGCCGGGTCCTTTGCCGGTGGCCAGGATCGCTTGCAGATCAGTGTCCCGGTCGCGGCCGAGAAGGCCGGCGAGCGCGTCTATCGTGCCTACGGCGAAGTCTGGGGTCGCGATGCCGAGGGCCTGGAAGTACCGGTGGCCTGGATCGGCGGCATGGTCGAGCCCAGGAACGGCGCGGTCGACCTCGGCCTCGACACCCGTTGGATCGCGAAGGCGGCCGCGCGCGGTCCCTTCGAGCTGCGCAACCTGAGCCTCGAGGACACCGACGGTTATGTCGAGGTGGCGCGCGCCGAGCGCATGCCGCTGGCGGCGCCGGCGATGGCGGTGAAGGCGGCCAGCGACCTCCGCGTCGATGACACGATGCGCATGGGTCCGCGTCCGGCGGAGCTGGAGACCGCTGCCAAGGGCACCGGCTCGCGCCTGCTGCTGGTGCACGGCTACTGCTCCGGCGGCGTCTGGCCGGCCTCGCAGTTCAGTAATGCCTCGACCTTCCTCGATGCCAACCAGAACCGCACGCACGACCAGTTCGCGCGCCTGATCCAGAGCTACGGCAATACCTGGAACAGCTTCGGCGTGGTCGCCCACAGCCAGGGCGGTGCGGCCTCGCTGCACCTGTACACCTACTATTGGAGCGGCCTCGACAACGCCGTCGGCAGCCGCCTGATCCAGTCGGTCGGCACGCCCTACCAGGGCACCAACCTGGCCGGGATCCTGGCGACGCTGGGTTCGTGGTTCGGCGTCGGCTGCGGCACCAACAACGACCTGTCCTACAGCGGCGGCTCGGCGTGGCTGTCGCGGATCCCGACCTGGGCGCGTGGCAAGGTCAACTACTACACGACCTCGTTCCGCTCGACCAACTGGTACACCAACGACTACTGCCAGATCGCCACCGACCTCGTCCTCAGCGATCCCGAGGACGGCACCACCGAGCAGGCCAAGGGCCAGGTGTCGGGTGCGATCAATCGCGGTCATGTGACTGGCCAGTGCCACACGGCGGGCATGCGCGATCCCGCGCAGTACCTCAACAGTACCCGCAATGCGACGATGAACAGCAACGCCGCGCGCTGAGCGACGGCGGGATCGCAGTAGCTCAGACCCCCGGGCGAACCCCGGGGGTTTTTTTCGCCCCGAGTGCGGCGACTTCGGCTGGGCTCAGGAGACGGCTGGCACCCTTCGGCAGATCGCCCAGTTCGAGCGGGCCGATGGCCACGCGGATCAGGCGCAGTACTTCGCGATCGAGCGCTGCCAGCATGCGCCGGATGTGACGGTTGCGGCCCTCGTCGAGGACGATCTCGAGCCAGCCGGAATCCGGGTTCGTGCGCAGCCATGAGGCCTGCTGCGCCTTCAGGCATTCGCCGCCCTCGACTACGCCAGCCATGAGTCGATCGGGTAACAGCGGATCGGCCTCTCCGGCCACCTTGACGTGGTAGCGCTTCAACAGTCCGGAGCCGGGCGCGGTGATGCCCGCCGCCCAATGCGGATCGTTGCTGAAGAGCAGCAGGCCCTCGCTGGCCTGATCGAGCCGCCCGACCGGCCCCAGGTGCGGCAGGTCCAGGCCCGCCAGGCAATCGTAGACCGTGCGCCGGCCCTTTTCGTCGGCGCGCGTCGTGACCAGTCCGCGCGGCTTGTTCAGCATCAGGTAGATGCGCTCGACCGATGCGGCCGGCTGCTCGTCGATCTCGATGCGATCGGCGGCACGGGTCGGTGCCTCGGGATCGCGCTCGATGCGTCCATTCAGTCGCACACGGCCGGCGACGATCCAGCGCGTCGCCTCCGAGCGCGAACACAAGCCCAGTTTCGAGAGCCGGCGCGCCAGTCCATGCGCCGGCTCGCGGCCGCGTTCAGCCACTGCGCAGCGCGCTCTTCAGCGCCTTGCGGATGATCGCCTCGGCATCGTCGCCGGGCGCAGCCGCCGCCTGCACCAGCTTACTGACCTCGGCCGGCTTGTAGCCCAGCGCCTGCAGCGCCACGCTGGCCTCGGCGACCGGATCGTTCGGTACCGCACCGCGGCTGCCCGGCAGCGCGCCCGCAGCGCCGCCCGTGCCCAGCTTGTCCTTCATTTCCACCACCAGTCGTTCGGCGGTCTTCTTGCCGATGCCGGGAATGCGCGTCAGCGAGGCGATGTCGGCGTGCTGGATCAGGCGCGCGAACTCATCGACGCTGGCACCCGAGAGGATCGCCAGCGCCGTCTTGGCGCCGATCCCGGAGACCTTGATCAACAAGCGAAACAGGCTGCGCTCGGCCGGTTGCGCGAAGCCGAAGAGCGTCTGCCCGTCTTCCTTGACCTGCAGGTGGGTGTGCAGGATCACCTCGCGGCCCACTTCCGGCAGCTCGTAGAAGGTGCTCATCGGCGCCTCCAGCTCGTAACCGACACCGCCGACCTCGACGAGCAGGGTAGGGGCTTGCTTGGCCAGCAAGGTGCCGCGCAGACGAGCGATCATGGGGGACTCCGGCGAAGGCAGGGCGGCAGTATCGGGTGCACGGGCGGGGAGGTGAAGCCTGCCGAGCGCTTGCCGTAGGAGCGCCCTCTGGGCGCGATCGGTCTTTCACGCAAGGACCTTTTCGCGCCCAGAGGGCGCTCCTACGGGTTTTGCGCCATTCAGCTTTGCGGCAAGCCGCGGATTGACAAGCCCCGGGTCCAGCCGCAAAATTCCGCGTCTATGTCCGCGCTGCTGCCCGATCGCATCGAAGTCGAGCGTGCCGTCGCGACGGGACGGGTGTACGAGGGTGTGTTGCCGTTGGCGCGCCTCGAACGCCTGGCGGGGATGTTGCACGATGCGTCTGGCGAGGTGCGCTATGCGCTCCGCTTCGACCGTACCGCCATGCATCACCCGATGGTGACGGTGGAAGCCGATACGGCCTTGCCGCTGCTGTGCCAGACCACGCTCGAGCGTTACGAGCAGCCGGTCAGTGTGCGCAGCCGCATCGGCCTGATCGTGCGGGAGGAGCAGGAATCCGGCTTGCCGGAAGGCTTCGAGCCCGCACTGATGGAAGATGGGCGGGTTGACCCGCAGGCGCTGATCGAGGACGAATTGATCCTCATGGTGCCGGTGGTGCCTCGCAAGCCCGATGCGAGCCTGCCGGCCGCAGAGGAACCGGTGGTAGAGGCCGAGGAACGGCCGAACCCCTTCGCGGCGCTCGCGGCGCTGAAGAAGGGTTAGCAGCAAGCCGTGACCGCGGGTCGCGAGCAAGGACAATACCCAGGAGTTGTGAGTCATGGCCGTTCAGAAGAGTCGCAAGACCCCCTCCCGCCGCGGCATGCGCCGTTCGCACGATGCGCTGCGCGCGCCCGCCCTCGGCACCGACCCGACCTCGGGTGAAGTGCACCTGCGCCACCACATCACCAAGGACGGCTACTACCGCGGCCGCAAGGTGATCGAGCGCAAGGTCGCCGAAGTCGAGACCAGCGAGGGTTGATTCCCGGCGGGCCGCTGCGGCCCGCCCCATCCCCAACGGGAGCTCCATGTCTACCTACGCCCGCATCGTCGGGACGGGCAGTTACCTGCCCGCCCAGGTCCTGACCAACGCCGATCTGGAAAAACGGGTAGACACCAGCGACGAGTGGATACGCGAGCGTACGGGGATCCGGCAACGTCATATCGCGGCCGAGGGTGAGACCACCTCGGATCTCGCGAAGGTCGCGGCCGAGCGTGCGTTGGCCGCCGCCGGCGTATCGGCCAGCGAGCTCGATTTGATCGTGGTCGGCACGACCACCCCTGACGTCATCTTCCCGAGCACCGCCTGCCTGCTCCAGCACAAGCTGGGTGCGAAGGACTGCCCGGCCTTCGACGTCAACGCCGCCTGCACCGGCTTCATCTACGCGCTCTCGATCGCCGAAAAGTTCGTGCGCACCGGTGCCGCACGCACCGCACTCGTGGTCGGCGCCGAGACGCTGACGCGAATGCTCGACTGGAACGACCGCGGCACCTGCGTGCTCTTCGGCGACGGCGCCGGTGCAGTCGTGCTGAAGGCCGACACGACGCCGGGCGTGATCTCCACGCACATCCACGCCGATGGCCAGTACCGCGAGTTGCTGCACAACCCGGTCGGTGTGTCCAAGGGGTTCCGCGACGAGCCGAACCACGGCGTGCGCGTGATCATGGCCGGCAACGAGGTCTTCCGCGTGGCCGTGCGCACGCTGTCGCGCATCGTCGACGAGACGCTGGCCGCGAACCAGCTCGACAAGTCGGCGATCGACTGGCTGGTGCCGCACCAGGCCAATTTGCGCATCATCAGTGCCACCGCCAAGCACCTCGGCATGCCGATGGAGCGGGTGATCGTGACCGTCGACCGCCACGGCAACACCTCGTCCGGTTCGGTGCCGCTGGCGCTCGACCACGGCATCCGCGAGGGCCAGATCAAGCCCGGCCAGTTGCTGCTGCTCGAGGCCTTCGGTGGCGGCTTCACCTGGGGTTCGGCGCTGCTGCGCCTCTAAGTCCGGAGCTGTCCGACGTGTCCACCCCGCCGCGTACCGCCTTCCTTTTTCCTGGCCAGGGCTCGCAGTCCATCGGCATGCTGGCGGCATTGGCCGCTGCGCATCCGGCGATCGGCGCGACTTTCGAGGAGGCCTCGGCCGCCCTCGGATTCGATCTGTGGGCATTGGCGCAGCAAGGTCCCGAGGCCGAGCTCAACCAGACCATCAACACCCAGCCGGCGCTGCTCGCCGCAGGCGTGGCCTGCCATCGCGCCTGGCTGGCCGCCGGTGGTGCGGCGCCTGATGCGCTGGCCGGCCACAGCCTGGGCGAGTACACGGCGCTGGTCTGCGCGGGCAGCCTGTCGCTGGCCGACGGCGTGCGCCTGGTGCGCGAGCGCGGCCGCCTGATGCAGGAGGCGGTGCCGGAGGGGCAGGGCGCGATGGCGGCGGTGCTGAATGCCGATCTCGCGCTGCTCGAGGAGGTCTGCGCCGAGGCCAGCGCGGGCGACGAGGCTGTCGTGCCCGCCAACCTCAACGCGCCGGGCCAGATCGTGATTTCCGGTGCCGCGGCTGCGCTCGATCGCGCGCTGGCGGCGCTCGCTGCGCGTGGCGTCAAGCGCGCCATCCGCCTGCCGGTCAGTGTGCCCTCGCACTCGCCGCTGATGCGCGACGCGGCAGTCCGCCTCGCCGAGGTCCTGGCCGCGGTCGAGTTGCGCGCGCCGACGACGCCGGTGCTGCACAACTGCGACGTCGCCACCCACGAGGCCCCGGAAGCCATCCGCGCCGCGCTGGTCGCTCAGCTCCATCGGCCGGTGCGCTGGATCGAGACCGTCGAGAGCCTCGCGGCCTCCGGTGCGGTGCGCTTCATCGAATGTGGTCCGGGCAAGGTGCTCGCGGGCCTGGTCAAGCGCATCCGCCCGGATGTGCCCTGCCTGCCGATCGGTGAGCCGGATGGCTTCGCCGCGGCGCTTGCCGGAGCCTGAGCCATGGCCATCGACGGAAAGAAACTCGCGATCGTCACCGGTGCCAGCCGCGGCATCGGCGCGGCGATTGCCGATGAACTGGCTGCGGCCGGCTACTTCGTCGTGGGCACCGCGACCAGCGAAGCGGGCGCGACGGCGATCGGCGAGCGCCTCGGCGAGCAGGGTGCGGGACGCGTTCTGGACGTTGCCGATGCCGCCGCGATCGAGACCTTCGTGAGCGCGGTCGAGCAGGACTTCGGCGCGGTCTACGCGCTGGTCAACAACGCCGGCATCACTCGCGACCAGTTGCTGCTGCGCATGAAGGACGAGGACTTCATGGCGGTGCTGCAGACCAATCTGGCTTCCGTGTTCCGCCTGTCGAAGGCGGTGATGAAGCGCATGCTGCGCGAGCGCGAGGGCCGCATCGTCAACATCGCCAGCGTGATCGGGCTGACCGGCAATGCGGGGCAGACCAACTACGCCGCCGCCAAGGCCGGCATCATCGGCTTCACCAAGTCATTGGCGCGCGAGATCGGCAGCCGCGGCATCACCGCCAACGTCATCGCCCCAGGTTTCATCGACACCGACATGACCCGCGCGTTGCCCGATGCGCAGCGCGAGGCCATGCTCGCCGACATTCCCCTGAATCGCTTCGGCGCGGCGAGTGACATCGCGCACGCCGTGGCTTTCCTGGTCTCGCCAGCCGCCGCCTACATCACCGGCGAGACCCTGCACGTCAACGGCGGCATGTACATGCCGTGAAATCGGCCCCTATCATTCCCACCGCCCATCCGGCAGGACTAGAGAAAACCATGAGCAGCATCGAAGAACGCGTCAAGAAGATCGTCGTGGACCGCCTCGGCGTGAAGGAAGAAGACGTCAAGCCGAATTCGTCCTTCGTCGACGACCTGGGCGCCGACTCCCTCGATACCGTCGAACTGGTGATGGCGCTCGAAGAGGAATTCGAGTGCGAGATCCCTGACGAGGAAGCCGAGAAGATCACCTCGGTGCAGCAGGCGATCGATTACATCAAGGCCAACGTCAAGGCCTGATCGGTGGTTTTGCCGCGCCGGTGCCCGCGAGCGGGTGCCGGTGCGGCGGCATCGCCCGGATCGACCGGGCGGTGATCCAAGCATTCCGGGAGGAATACCATGCGCAGCGCACGTCGGGTCGTCGTGACCGGGCTCGGGATCGTTTCGCCTGTAGGCAACGACATCCCCACCGCCTGGAAGCAGGTGGTCGAGGGCCGTAGCGGCATCGGCCCGATCACCCATTTCGACACCACCGCCTTTGCCACCCGCATCGCCGGTGAGGTGCGCGACTTCGATGTGTCGGCCTATGTGCCGCCGAAGGACGCGCGGCGCATGGATCCCTTCATCCACTACGGCATTGCCGCCGGCCTGCAGGCCGTGCGTGATGCGGGCCTCGATCCGGTCGCCGAATCCCTGGGTCCGCGTTTCGGTGTGGCGATGGCGGCCGGCATCGGCGGCATCTCGACGATCGAGCAGACCACCTTGGCCTGGCAGGCCGGCGGTCCGCGCAAGATCTCGCCCTTCTTCGTGCCGGGCACGATCATCAACATGGTCGCCGGCAACCTCGCGATCCTGCTGGGCCTGAAGGGACCGAACCTGGCCATCGTCACCGCCTGCACCACCGCGACCCACAACATCGGTGTCGCGGCGCGCCTGATTGCCTACGGCGATGCCGATGTGATGCTGGCCGGCGGCGCCGAGCACGCAACCACGCCGACCGCGGTCGGCGGCTTCATCTCGGCGCGTGCGCTCAGTGAACGCAACGACGATCCGGCCCGCGCCAGCCGGCCGTGGGATCGTGATCGCGACGGCTTCGTGCTCAGCGACGGCGCCGGCGCGCTGGTGCTCGAGGAGTACGAGCATGCCAAGGCGCGCGGCGCGAACATCCTCGCCGAACTGGTCGGCTTCGGCATGAGCGACGATGCCCACCACATGACCGCGCCGCCCGAGGATGGCGCAGGCGCCGCCGCCTCGATGCAGGCGGCACTGGCCGATGCCGGCATCGGCGCCGAGGGCATCCAGTACGTCAACGCGCACGCGACCTCGACGCCGCTCGGCGATCGTGCCGAGATCATCGCGGTCAAGCGTGCCTTCGGTGCGGCCGCCGGTGGCCTGATGGTCAGCTCGACCAAGTCCGTGACCGGGCACCTGCTGGGTGCGGCGGGGGCGGTCGAGGCGATCTTCAGCGTGCTCGCGCTGCGTGACCAGGTGGTGCCCCCCACGATCAACCTCGACAACCCGGACGAAGGCATCGAACTCGATCTCGTGCCGCACACCGCGCGCCAGGTCCCGCTCGAGTACGTGATGTCGAATTCCTTCGGCTTCGGTGGCACCAACGGCACCTTGGTCTTCAAGCGCGCCTGAGGTCCCCATGACCCTGCCGCCGGCAGCCTCGGTGTCGCTGCTGGACTGGCAGCGGCGCCTCGGTGAGCGGGCGCCGGTGGCGCTGCTCAGTGCCGCGCGTGGGCCGGGCGGCCTTCGCGACCTGTTGCCGCTGGTCGAGGGGCCACCGCTGGTGGTGCCCTATCCGGGCCGGCCCGGCCATGGCGAGGCCCTGGCGCAACTGCGCGAGGCCTTGGCGGCGATCGCGATCGGCGGTGGCGGCGCAGA
>JANJUH010000506.1 GCA_024710675.1 Lysobacterales bacterium | reverse complement strand
AGGGGCGAACGACCCATTGCCGGAAACCCTGGCTGGCGAGTTCGCGCTGCAACAGGGGCGTGTGCCCGAGGCGGCGCGCCACTACCGGCTGGCGGCGTTGGCCGGTCGCCGTCCCGACCTGATCGAGCGGGCGACCACGGTGGCCCTGTACGCCCGCGATTACCCGGGCGCGCGCGAAGTGGCGCAGCGCTGGTTGGTCATCGTGCCCGATAGCGTCGGTGCCCGTCGAGCCATGGCCTGGGTGGCCCTGGCCGATGGCGAGATCGACGCTGCCGAGCGCTGGCTGTCCGAATTGCTGGCCAGCGAGGGGCTCGAAGGGCAGCGTGCCGCAGCCCAGGTCCTGGTCGCCGCCGAAAACCGCACGCACGCGCCGGGCCTGCTGGCCCGACTGTCCGGACGCGGCCTCCTGAGGGCGTCCACGGGCGGGCCCAACTGGTCGGCGATCGCCAGCAACCTCGGTGAAAATGCCATCGCCGCCGAACTGGTCGAGGCCGAGACCCGCGAGCGACCGAAAGACGCCGATGGCTGGCGTCGAGCCGCGCAGGTACACGTGGCGGCCGGCAACGACGAGGCGGCCGAACGGGCCTTGCGGCGCGCCCTCGAGCTCGCGCCCGGGGATTTCGACACGCGCCTGGCGCTGGCCAGCCTGTTGTCCGGCTCGAAACGGGTCGATGCGGCCGACAAGGTGCTCGCCGCTGCGCCCGAGCGCAGCGACCGGGTCTTTGCGGCGCGCATTGCCAATGCCGCAGGAGAGCCGAAGCCGCGCCTTTTGCGCCGTATTGCCCGCGCGCTGGAGCGCGCAGGCGCCGAGGTGCGCAGCCGCGCCTTCCTGCTTGGGCAGGTGGCGGAACTCGGTGACCGTCAGGACGAAGCCATCGCCTGGTACGAGCAGGAGCCCGAGGGTCCGGCCTGGCACGACGCGCAATTGCGCCGCGCGGTGCTGCTCGTCGAGCGCCGCAAGGATGCGGATGCGATGCGGCGTGTGCTGGCGACGGCGCGCGAGCGGGCGCAGTCGGACGAAGAGCGTGTCGATGCCTGGCTGCTGGAAGCCGAACTGCTGGCCGTGGATCCGGTGGCAGTGGCTGCGATATACGCCACGGCCTTGGCGCGACATCCGCGCGACTTTCGACTGCTGTACGCGCGTGCCCTGCATCTCGTCGGTGTGGATGACATCGCCGGGGCCGAGCGCGACCTGCGCGCGATGCTGCTCATCGATCCCGAGAATCCCCAGGTTCTCAATGCGCTGGGCTACACCCTCGCCGATCGCACCGACCGCTACGCCGAGGCGCTGGCGATGATCGAGAAGGCACTGGCGGCACAACCGGACGATGCCGCTTTCGTCGACAGCATGGGTTGGGTGCAGTACCGGCTCGGCAACCTCGACAAGGCGCTCGAGTACCTGCGTCGCGCCTATGCCTTGACCGAGGACGGCGAGATCGCGGCGCACCTGGCAGAGGTCCTGTGGGTCAAGGGCGAGCGCGTCGAGGCCGAAAAGTTGTGGCGGCAGGCGCTCGAACGTTGGCCTGACAACGAACCGCTGCTCGATAGCCTGCGCCGGCTGCGCCCGGACCTGGCGCCGTGACGCGGCGCTTCCTGCTGCTCGCGCTGGCGATCGTGCTCGCGGGTTGCGCGGTTCGGGGCAGCGAGCGCGCCCAGGCGCCCGTGGACGAGGCCGAACGCCTGCAACGGGCACGCGAGGCTGAGCTCTCGGTCCGTGCGGACTTCGGCTTGCTCGGTCGGATCGCCGTGCGCCACGGCGATTCCGCCGGCAGCGGGCGCTTCGATTGGCAGCAGCGCGGCTCCGCCTACACACTGAACTTTCTGGCCCCGGTGGCCACGCGCAACTGGCGCCTCGAGGTCCGGCCCGGCAAGG
The DNA here is from genome assembly GCA_024710675.1 of Lysobacterales bacterium. GTDB lineage: Bacteria > Pseudomonadota > Gammaproteobacteria > Xanthomonadales > SZUA-5 > JANJUH01. Next base: position 14,732 of record JANJUH010000506.1, on the reverse strand, counting down.
CGGTGTTGATCGAGGCCAATGGCGCGGTGCGCCTGGCCGCAAGTGCCGAGGAGTTGCTGTCGCGCGAGCTCGACTGGCGGCTGCCCGCCGACGCGCTGCGGTATTGGGTGCTCGGCGTGCGGACGCCGCAAGTGGCCGGTCGGGTGGAGTACGACGCGGACGGCCAGTTGCGGCTCATCGAACAATCGGGCTGGACCATCCGATACGAGGAGTTCGATGGCAGCCGCGCGCCGGCCTTGCCGCGCAAGCTGCGTGCCCGCTCCGGCGATCGCGAGGTGCGCATCGTGGTCAGGCGCTGGACCCTGGAATGAGGCTGTCGATCCGGGCTCCGGCCAAGCTCAACACCTTCCTGCACATCATCGGTCGCCGCGCCGATGGCTATCACTTGCTCGAGACCGCCTTCGACCTGGTCGATTGGTACGACGAGATCGAACTGACGGCGCGTGCCGATGGTGAAATAGTGCGGGTTGCCGGTGCGCACGGGGTCGCCGCCGTGGACGACCTGGTGGTCCGCGCCGCGCGCCGACTGCGGGTCGAGTGCGCTGTGGCTGCCGGCTGCGAGATCAGCGTGCGCAAGTCGATTCCGATGGGCGCGGGGCTGGGCGGCGGCAGCGCCGATGCGGCGGCGGTCCTGCTCGGGCTCGATCGCCTCTGGGGGCTCGGCTTGTCGCGTGCACGGCTGGCAGAGATCGGCTTGGGGCTGGGCGCCGACGTGCCGGTGTTCATCGGCCAGGGGCCGGCCTTTGCCGAGGGCGTCGGGGAGCGCCTGACCCCCCTGGTTTTTCGGCAGTGCAGCTATTTCGTGATTCATCCTGGAGTCGGCCTGGCGACTCCCGCGATGTTTGCCGCCCCCGAACTGGTCCGCGACTGCCCGCGGCTCGGCGTGGCGGGTTACCTGGCAAGGCCTCCGGTCGACAATGTGTTCCTTAAGGTCGCCATGGCACGCTCGGAGGCGGTGCGCAGCGCAGTGGAGTGGCTGCAGGGTCGTTTTGGCGAGGCCCGTCTGACCGGTAGCGGAAGCGCGGTCTTTGCCCCGGTCGACAGTGTGACCGAGGCATCGGCGCGGCTCGCGGAAGTGCCCGCCGGGTGGCAGGCGCGGGTGGTCTCGAGCGTCCGCGACTGGTTTGACAATCCACGCGCCGAAGCCCGAAAATAGCGGGCTCCGCAGGGTCCGAAGCTCGACCACGCTCCTGCGGACGGCTTGGGGCGTCGCCAAGTCGGTAAGGCACGGGATTTTGATTCCCGCATTCCTAGGTTCGAGTCCTAGCGCCCCAGCCAATCCCATGACCAGGAAGCGCAACAACGCGACAGCCCAGCCCGGACTGATGGTGTTCTCGGGCAACGCGCACCCGCGCCTTGCCGCCGAGATCGCCGAAGAGCTCGGCGTGCCGCTCGGCAAGGCCAATGTCGGCACCTTCAGTGACGGCGAGGTGGCAGTCGAGATCCTCGAGAACGTCCGCAACCAGCACGTCTACCTGGTCCAGCCGACCAGTCCGCCGGCGGCGCAGAACCTGATGGAACTTCTGGCGATGGTCGATGCGCTCAAACGCGCTTCGGCCGCCTCGGTGACCGCGGTGATGCCCTATTTCGGCTATGCGCGCCAGGATCGCCGCGCCCGCAATGCGCGCGTGCCGATCACTGCCAAGGTCGCCGCCGACATCATCGGTACCGTCGGCACCGATCGCGTGTTGACGGTGGATCTGCACGCAGACCAGATCCAGGGCTTCTTCGACGTGCCGCTGGACAATGTCTACGCCTCACCGGTGCTTCTGGCCGACATGTGGCGGCATCACGCCGGCGATCAGATGATCGTGGTCGCTCCCGATGTCGGTGGCGTGGTGCGCGCCCGGGCCATGGCCAAGCGCCTCGATGACACCGATCTGGCGATCATCGACAAGCGCCGGCCAAAGGCCAACGAATCGGTGGTGATGAACCTGATCGGCGATGTCGCGGGCAAGACCTGCATCCTCGTCGATGACATCGTCGATACGGCGGGCACGCTGTGTTCGGCAGCGAAGGCCCTGAAGGAACGCGGCGCTCGCAAGGTGGTGGCGTATTGCGTGCACCCGGTGTTATCGGGTGCGGCAGTCAGCAACATCGAGAACTCGGTGCTCGACGAGATGGTGGTCACCGACACGATTCCGCTGCGCGAGGAGGCCCAGGCCTGCACGCGCATCCGCCAGTTGCGGGTGGCCGAGTTGCTGGCCGAGACGATCCGGCGCATCGCCGGTGGCGAGAGCGTCAGTTCGCTGTACGTGGATTGAGGCCCGGGCGCAACAGCGGTCCGGGACGATTGATCGAGGTCTGAGCCCTGCGGCGGCACGCGGCCGCAGCGCTCATCCCTCGGACCGACTGGTCGCGGTCGGTGCGGGCGGGTGAGGCGCGACGAATGATTCGTCGTGACCCTTCTGAAACGGCGTTCCCGGATGGAGCGCCCCAACAAGGACACACACATCATGGCCAAGATCCGACAGCTGCCGGTGGAATTCCGGAATGACGAAGGGAAGGGTGCGAGCCGCCGCCTTCGCCGCTCTGGCAAAGTCCCGGCGATCCTCTACGGTGCGGGCGAAGCCCCGCGCATGCTCCAGCTCGACCAGTTGCTGAGCTATCGCTACGCCCAGAACGAGTGGTTCTACACCTCGATCCTCGAGCTGACCGCCGGCGGCGAGACCCAGAAGGCGCTCGTCCGTGACATTCAGCGGCATCCGTACAAGCCGCTGCTGACCCACATCGACTTCCTGCGCGTCTCCGAGACCGAGCCGGTGCGCCTGCGCGTGCCGCTGCACTTCCTGAACCAGGAAAAGTCGCCGGCCGGCAAGACCGGTGGCTGCCTCGTGCTGCACGAGCTCAACGATCTGGAAATCAGCTGCCTGCCGAAGGACCTGCCCGAGTTCATCGAGCTCGACCTTTCGGAACTGAACGTCGGTGACACCGTGCACATTTCCGACATCAAGCTGCCGGCGGGTGTCGAAGTGCCGGCGCTGAAGCTGGGTCGCGAGCACGACCTCGCCGTGGTCGTCGCGCGCATGGCGATCGAAGAGGTCGAGACGCCGGCCGAAGGTGCTGCGGCGCCGGCCCCGGCGGCCAAGGGCGGCAAGGCCGCTCCGGCCAAGGCGGCCGCGCCTGCGAAGGCCGCGCCGGCCAAGAAGAAGTAAGTCAGCGTCTGGTGCGCGGCGGGCCTGCACGGGTCCGCCGCGCTTCCGCGCGTCATGCCATGCCCATCCGCGTCGTCTTCGGCCTCGGCAATCCTGGGAGCGAACACTCCCGTGATCGCCATAACGCCGGTTTCTGGCTGGCCGATCGACTGGCCAGCCAGGAGGGTTTGCGCTTTCTCTCCGAGCCCAAGCTGCACGCCGAGGTGGCCAAGGCCGCCGGTCGCGATCCCATCTGGCTGGTCAAGCCGACCACCTGGATGAATCGCAGCGGACAGTGCGTGCAGGCGGTGCTGCATTACTACAAGATCCCGCCCGAGGATGCCCTGGTGGTCCACGACGAGCTCGACCTGCCGCCGGGTACGGCGCGGCTCAAGTTCGATGGTGGCCATGGTGGCCAGAATGGTCTGCGCGACATCATGGCCCAGCTCGGCCACGGCCGTTTTCACCGTCTGCGCATCGGCATCGGTCATCCCGGCCGCAAGGATCAGGTCACCTCGTGGGTGCTCGGCCGGCCGGGCGGGGCGGACGAAAAGGCGATCAACGACGCGATAGACGCAGCGCTCGCCGTGTTGCCCTTGTGTCGTGAGGGGGCGATGGAAAGGGCGATGACCTTGTTGCACACGGCGGTGAAGGGCTAGGAGCCCCAAGTGGTCAGTGGTAAGTGGTAAGTCACAGCCGGCACCCCCGACGCTTTGGGAGCACGCCGGCTTCTACTGACCACTTACCACTTACGACTTACCCACAAGGAAGTTCCCATGGGCATCAAATGCGGCATCGTCGGCCTGCCGAACGTCGGCAAGTCCACGCTCTTCAATGCGCTGACCAAGGCCGGCATCCAGGCGGCGAACTATCCTTTCTGCACGATCGACCCCAATGTCGGCGTGGTGCCGGTGCCGGATCCGCGTCTGGATGCGCTGGCGGGGATCGCCAAGCCGTTGAAGATCATTCCGACGACCATCGAGTTCGTCGACATCGCCGGCCTGGTGCGCGGCGCGGCGACGGGTGAGGGCCTCGGCAACCAGTTCCTCGCGCACATCCGTGAGGTCGATGCCATCGCCCATGTCGTGCGCTGCTTCGAGCACCCGGACATCATCCACGTCGAAGGCCGGATCGACCCGATCTCGGACATCGAAACGATCGACACCGAACTGGCATTGGCCGACCTCGATTCGGTCGAGAAGGCCCTGAATCGCGCCGAGCGCGCTGCGAAGGCAGGCGACAAGGACGCGATTGCCCGCCGCCCTGTGCTGGCAAAGATCCGCGAGGCCCTCGATGCCGGCAAGCCGGCGCGCACTGTCGCGTTGACGCCGGACGAGAAGCTGCTGGTTCGAGACCTGTTCCTGCTGACGCTGAAACCGGTGATGTACGTCGCCAACGTTCGTGAGGACGGATTCACCAACAATCCGCACCTCGATCGGGTCCGCGAGCGCGCGGCCAGCGAGGGCGCCGAGGTGGTGCCGGTGTGCGCTGCGATCGAGGAGGAACTCGGCCAGCTCGACGACGCCGACCGCGGCGCCTTCCTTGCCGACATGGGCCTCGACGAGCCTGGCCTCAATCGCGTGATCCGTGCCGGCTACAAGCTGCTCGGCCTGCGTACCTACTTCACCGCCGGCGAGAAGGAAGTCCGCGCCTGGACGATCAAGGCCGGCTTCACCGCCCCCCAGGCGGCTGGCGTGATCCACACCGACTTCGAGAAGGGCTTCATCCGGGCCGAGACCATCGGCTACGACGACTACATCCGCCTCAAGGGCGAAGCGGGCGCCAAGGAAGCCGGCAAGCTGCGGCTCGAGGGCAAGGAGTACATCGTCCAGGAAGGCGATGTGCTGCATTTCCGGTTCAATGTCTGAGCGGGCGCGGGACCGGTTGTCGCCGCCGACGTAGGAGCGCCCTCGGGCGCGATGAATCTTGCGGCGAGGCCTTTCGCGCGCAGAGCGCGCTCCTACGGGTGCGGCGGCTTGCGGGCCCTTCGGTAGGAGCGCCCTCGGGCGCGATGAATCTTGCGGCGAGGCCTTTCGCGCGCAGAGCGCGCTCCTGCGGATGCTTCCCCGATCCGCCACTCCACGCGCTTGCGCTAATCTCAGCGGTCCATCTTCGCAATCCGTCGCCCTTCCGATGAAAACCACCCACGAGATCCGCCAGGCCTTCGTCGATTACTTCGTCGGCAAGGGCCATCGCCACGTCGCTTCGAGTTCCCTGGTGCCGGGCAATGACCCGACGCTGTTGTTCACCAACTCGGGCATGGTGCAGTTCAAGGACACCTTCCTTGGCGCCGAGAAGCGCGACTACACGCGCGCGGTGACCGCGCAGCGCTGCGTGCGTGCCGGCGGCAAGCACAACGACCTGGATTCGGTGGGCTACACCGCGCGCCACCACACCTTCTTCGAGATGCTGGGCAACTTCAGCTTCGGCGACTACTTCAAGCGCGACGCGATCCACTACGCGTGGGAACTGCTGACGAAGGTCTACGGCCTGCCGGCGGAAAAGCTCTGGATCACCGTGTACCACACCGATGACGAGGCCTTCGACATCTGGGCGAAGGAAGTCGGCGTGCCGGTCGAGCGGATCACCCGGATCGGAGACAACAAGGGTGCGCCCTTTGCGTCGGACAACTTCTGGCAGATGGCCGACACCGGTCCCTGCGGCCCGTGCTCGGAGATCTTCTTCGACCACGGCCCCGAGATCCCGGGTGGCCCGCCGGGTTCGCCGGAGGAAGACGGCGATCGCTACATCGAGATCTGGAACCTGGTGTTCATGCAGTACGACCGCGCCGCCGACGGCACGCTGGCGAAGCTGCCACGGCCTTGCGTCGACACCGGCATGGGACTCGAACGGCTGGCTGCGGTGCTGCAGCACGTCCACAACAATTTCGAGATCGATCTTTTCGCCGGCCTGATCCGCGAGGCCTCGGTGCTGACCGGCTGCAGCGATATCGCCACCGGCTCGCTGCGCGTGATCGCCGACCACATCCGCGCCACCAGCTTCCTGATCGTCGATGGTGTGCTGCCCTCGAACGAAGGCCGTGGCTACGTGCTGCGCCGGATCATCCGTCGCGCGCTGCGTCACGGCTGGAAGCTGGGCGTGCGGGGTGCCTTCTTCCACAAGATGGTGGCGCCGCTGTGCGCCGCGATGGGACAGGCCTATCCGGAACTGGCGGCCAAGCGCGAGCTGGTCGAGCAGGTGCTGCTGGCCGAGGAACAGCGCTTCGCCGAGACGCTCGACGGCGGCATGAAGGTCTTCGAGCAGATTGCCGAAAAAGCGGTCGTCACGATTCCGGGCGACGCGGCCTTCAAGCTCTACGACACCTTCGGTTTCCCGGTTGACCTGACCGCCGATGTCGCCCGCGAGCGCGGGCTGGCGGTTGATATGGAAGGTTTCGAGGCCGCGATGGAAGCGCAGCGCGAGCGCGGCCGCAGTGCCGGCAGCTTCGGCACGGCAATCACGGTGACGGCCGAGATCATCGACGGCCTCGCGCCGACGGTGTTCGAGGGCTACCAGCACCATGCCTTTGACGGCTCACGCGTGCTGCGCATCCTCGTCGATGGCGAGGTGCGGATGGACCTCGAGGCCGGTCAGCGCGGCGTCGTGATCCTCGACCGCACGCCCTTCTACGCCGAATCCGGTGGCCAGGTCGGCGACCATGGCGAACTGGCGGGGCAGGGCAGTCGTTTTGTGGTCGAGGACACCCAGAAGCTCGCTGGCGTGCTGCATGGACATGTCGGCCGCTTGGCCGAGGGCCGCCTGGCCGTGGGTGACCTGGTGTCGGCGCGCATCGACGAGGCGCGTCGCGAGGCCGTCGTGCTGAACCACTCGGCGACGCACCTGCTGCACGCCGCGCTGCGCGAGGCGCTCGGCGATCACGTGCAGCAGAAGGGCAGCCTGGTCGCACCCGACCGGCTGCGCTTCGATTTCTCGCATTTCCAGGCGATCAGTGCGGCCGAGCTGGCGCGCATCGAGCAGCGCGTCAACGACGAGATCCGCCGCAATGCCGAGGCGGAAGTGCGTCACATGGCGATGGCCGATGCGCTGGCTTGCGGCGCGATGGCGCTGTTTGGCGAGAAGTACGGTGACGAGGTGCGCGTGCTGAAGATGGGCGCCTTTTCGACCGAACTCTGCGGCGGTACCCATGTCGAGCGCACCGGCGACATCGGCCTGTTCAAGATCGTCTCCGAGGGCGGCATTTCGGCCGGCGTGCGGCGCATCGAGGCGGTGACCGGCGCCGCCGCGCTCGCGCTGGTGCAGGAGCAGGAAGCGCGCGCCCGCGAACTGGCGGCGCTGCTCGGTGGCAGTGGCGACCAGGTGCTGGCCAAAGTCCAGGGCCTGCTCGACAAGCTCAAGCGCGAGGAGAAGGAGCTGGCTGCGCTGAAGAGCAAGCTGGCCGCATCCTCGATCGATGACCTGGCGGCGTCGGCCAAGCACATCGACGGCATCAAGGTGCTCGGTGCGCGTCTCGAAGGCATCGAGGCCAAGGTACTGCGCGACCTCGTCGACCGCCTGAAGCAGAAGCTCGGCGATGCGGTGATCGTGCTGGCTTCGGCCGAGGGCGGCAAGGCGGCGCTGGCGGCGGGTGTGTCAGGGGCGGCGCTCGGCCGGCACAAGGCGGGCGAGGTCCTCGGCAAGGTCGCGGCGGCTGCAGGCGGCAAGGGCGGCGGGCGACCCGACATGGCCCAGGGCGGTTGCGCGGATGTGCCCGCGCTGGCAGCGGCATTGGCGGATCTGCCAGGCTTGTTGGGCTGAGTGCGCGCTTGCGGGGTGCTGGTTCCCCAACGGATTCAGCGCCCCGGGTTGCCCTCGACCGCCTGAGCTGGTTACCATACGCGTTCGCGCCAAGGACCCTGGTGCGTGGACATGGATCGTGACCGGCGCAATGGATGGCGCCAGCGGCGCAAGAATGTGCCGCCAGGAGGGAATGGATGCTGATCTTGACGCGTCGAGTCGGCGAAGCCCTGATGATCGGTGATCAGGTCTCGGTGACGGTTCTGGGCGTGAAAGGCAATCAGGTACGAATCGGGATCAACGCGCCCAAGGATGTGGCCGTTCATCGCGAGGAGATCTACCAGCGGATCCGCAAGGACGACGAGCCGATGGACGGCGAGTCGGACCCCATGGAGAATTGAGTACAACGGAGAGATGCCCGAGAGGCCGAAGGGGCTCCCCTGCTAAGGGAGTATGTGGGCAAAACCTGCATCGAGGGTTCGAATCCCTCTCTCTCCGCCAGATTGCAGACGCCACCTCCGGGTGGCGTTTTGCGTTTGGGCGTTCGGGATTCCCGTCCGCGCCATCGGGCGCGGGCGCTCACCGCTTTCGTGGGGTGTGGTGCGCGCAGCGAACCGCACCGTCGAGACTTCCCGCATCGCCGCCGGTGCGGTCCACTTCGTTCACCGGCACCCTGCAACAGCTTCGTCGGGCAACTGGCGGAGTATCGTGCCTTCGAACCCAAGCGAGGACTTACGGCAATGAGCGACGACTCGATGTTCGACAAGCTCAAGGGCCTCGGTGCCCAGGTGGCGACGCGTGCCACCGGTGCCGTCGGCAACCTGAGCGGCGACAAGGCGGTGCGGGCTTCGACCGCGCAGTTGTGCACGATGCTGGAGACTGCGATTGCGGAAATGGAGGGCCGGACCATCGCCGGGCACCCGGTGACCTTGACGGCTTCCGTCAACATCGGGATCGCTGCGCTCGAGATGCAGGTGCATCTTCCGGCAGCGACGCCACCCTCCGATGCGCCGCCGGAGTTGCCGGCACCGCGCAGGACCCGACGGGTCTGAGACAGGGCTCGTCGTCCGCCCAAGATTGGTTTCGCAAGCCCATTACGCGATAACCTGAGCACATGCCAAAGACGATCAAGACGAAAGGGCCCACCGCGGCCCAGGTGCTGGCCCATCTCGAGGCCAGTGGAAAATTGCTGAAAGCCGAAGCCGTTGCCGATGAACTCGGCTACAAGAGCGCCGAGGGCATCGAGGCTGTCCGCACCCTGCTCGAAGAGTTGGTCGCCCAGGGCCGGCTGTTGCGCAATCGCCGCGGCGGCTATGGCCTGGCCGACAAGATGAACCTGATCGCCGGCAGCGTCATCGCCAACAGCGAGGGTTTCGGCTTTCTCAAGCCCGACGAAGGCGGTGACGATCTCTACCTGCCGCCTTACCAGATGCGCCAGGTGCTGCATGGCGATCGCGTCCTGGCCTCGATCGTCGGCCGAGATCACCGCGATCGTCCCGAGGGCGCGATCGTCTCGATCCTGTCGCGCCGCGCGCCGCGGATCGTCGGTCGCTATCTCGAAGAGGCCGGATTCGGCGTGGTCGCGCCGGACGATCGCCGCATCCACCTCGACCTCCTGATCCCGCACGGCGCCGAAGGCACGGCGAAGCCGGGCGACGTGGTGGTCGCCGAGATCACCGAGCCCCCGACCCTGCATCGCCAGCCGATTGCGAAGATCGTGCGGGTACTCGGCGAGGGCGCCGGCAGTGCGCTGGCGATCGACATGGCGATCGAGACCCACAGCCTGCCGCACGACTGGCCGGAGGCCGTCGAGAAGGAAACGGCCAAGGTGCCGGACAAGGTGCGTCCGGCGCAGCGCAAGGACCGCGAGGACCTGCGCGATCTGCCGCTGGTCACCATCGACGGCGAGGACGCGCGTGATTTCGATGATGCCGTCTGGTGCCAGCCGACCCGCTCGGGTGGCTTCAAGCTGATCGTTGCGATCGCCGACGTCTCCAGCTACGTGAAGCCCGGCATGGCACTCGATGACGAGGCGCAGTTGCGCGGTACCAGCGTCTATTTCCCGCAGCGCGTCGTGCCGATGTTGCCGGAGAAGCTCTCCAACGGCATTTGTTCGCTGAAGCCCGAGGTCGAGCGGCTGTGCCTGTGTTGCGAGCTGCGCATCGATGCCAAGGGCGAGACCACTCGCTCGCGTTTCTTCGCGGGCGTGATGCGCTCGGCCGCACGGCTGACCTACACCCAGGTCTGGCAGGCGATCGGCCAGCGCCGGCCGGAGGCGATGGAACGGGTCAAGGCCGTGCTGCCGCAGCTCGAGCACCTGTACGCGCTGTACCAGGTCCTGGCGAAGCGTCGCGGTGAGCGCGGTGCGCTCGACTTCGAAGGGCAGGAAGTGCGCTTCGATTTCGACGAGGAGGGTGCGATCGCGGCGATCAAGCCCTATGAGCGCAACGACGCCCACAAGCTGATCGAGGAATGCATGATCGCGGCGAACGTGGCCGCGGCCAAGTTCCTGAAGCGGGCGAAGATCCCGGCGCTGTACCGAGTGCATGCAAGGCCGCCGCTGCACAAGTACGAGGTTCTGTCGGCCTTCCTCGGCAGCATCGGATTCACGCTGCCCGATGCCGCAGAGCTGGCGCCGGCCGATCTGGCGGCATTGCTGGCGAAGGCGCGCAAGCGCCCCGATCGGGCGTTGATCGAGGCGGTGATCCTGCGCTCCCAGAGCCTCGCGGTGTACGCGCCCGAGTGCGAGGGCCACTTCGGCCTCGCGCTGTCGGCGTACGCGCACTTCACTTCGCCGATCCGTCGCTATCCCGACCTCTTGGTGCACCGTGCGATCCACCACGCGATCGCCGGCGGCAAGGCGGCTGACTATTTCTACACGCCGGTCGCGATGGGTGAACTCGGGCGGCTGACCTCGACCACCGAGCGCCGTGCCGAGGAAGCCAGCCGCGAGGTCGACGAGCGCCTGAAGTGCGCCTACATGGAGCGCCACGTCGGCGACGAGTTCGACGGCGTCGTCACCGGCGTCGCCTCATTCGGCCTCTTCGTCGACATCACCGAGTTGCGTGTGACCGGCATGCTGCACGTCACTCAGCTTCCGAACGATTACTACAACTTCGACGCGCGCCGGCACCGCCTCAGTGGCGAACGCCTGCGCTTGAGCTTCCAGCTGGCTGACCGGGTTCGCGTGAAGGTGCTGCGCGTCGATACCGTCGAGCGCCGGATCGATTTCCGGCTCGCGGGTGAGGCCGAAACGCGTGCCGAGCAGCGTGAGCGCGTCGATCGCGAACGCGGTCGCCCGCAGCACCAGAAGGGCGGCGCTCGCCACAGCGGGCGTGGTCGCCGTCGATGAGCACGGAGGATTGGCTGCTGGGGCCGAATGCGGTCGCCGGGCAGCTCGACGCCGATCCTTCTCGGATCCTCGAGGCCCATCTCGAGGACGGCGCGCGTAATCCGCGGGTGCTGGCGCTGGTCGAACGCCTGCGCGCCGAGGGCATTGCCGTGCAGCGCGTGCCGCGCGGGCAGATGGACAAGCGCACCGGCAGCGATCGGCACCAGGGCATTGCCGCGCGCTGGCGGGCGCCGGAAGCGATGGACGAGGGCGACCTGATGGCCCTGGTCGCGCGCACTGAGCAGCCGTTGTTGCTGGTGCTCGACGGCGTCACCGACCCGCACAACCTCGGCGCGTGCATCCGCACGGCGGCCGCGGCGGGTGCCATCGCGGTGGTCGTGCCGAAAGACCGGGCGGTGGGCCTGACGCCGGTGGTGCTGCGCGCCTCGGCCGGCATGGCGGCACGTGTCCCGCTGGCGCGCGTGACCAACCTCGCGCGAGTGCTGGAGAAGCTCAAGGAAGCCGGCGTGTGGATCGCCGGTGCGGCGGGCGAGGGCAGGCAGGAGCTGTACGCCAGCGATTTGCGCGGCCCGCTGGCGATCGTCATGGGCAGCGAAGGCGAGGGCATGCGCGAGCTGACCCGCAAGCGCTGCGATTACCTGATCCGCATCCCGATCGCCGAGGGCGTCGAGAGCCTGAACGTCAGCGTGGCGGCGGGCGTGTTCCTGTTCGAGGCGGTCAGGCAGCGGCGCGGCGTTCGCCCCAGTCCTTGAGGGCATCGCGCGCCTGCAGCCAGCTGTAAGTGGCCTGTGCGCCGAGGAAGCCGAAGGGTCGCCAGGTGCGCTCCAGGCCGAAGCCCGCGAAGCGCTGCCAGCCTGGATCCTGCTCCGCGATCGCCTTCGCCAGCACTTCGCCGATGGCTGTAGTGGTCGCCACGCCGTGGCCACCGAATGCCTGGGCGTACCAGAAGCCCGGCGCCACTTGTCCGAGCTGCGGCATCTCGTGGCGCGCGTAGCTCATCAGGCCGCTCCAGGCGTAGTCGATGCGGGCATCGGCCAACTCGGGATAGACCCGCGCGATGTCGCGCCGGAGCAGTCGGGCGACGGCTTGCGGCGCACGATCGAGGATCGAAATGCGGCCGCCCCACAGCAAGCGGGTATCGGGTAGCGCGCGGTAGTAGTCGAAGGCAAAGCGCGTGTCGTAGACGGCGGCGCGGGTACGAATCAAGCGCCCGATCCGCTCGCCCAGCGGCTCGGTCACTGCGACATAGGTGGCGATTGGGAGCAAGGCGCGTGCCAGTTTCGGTACCAGGCGGCCGAGATAGCCGCCGGCGGCTACGACCACCTGCTCAGCCTGCAGCTCAGCGCCCGCGGTCGCGATGCGCCAGCCTCTGCCATCGGCGCTGATGGCCGTGACTGGACTCTGCCCATGCACCGCCACGCCGCGTTCGCCGGCCGCACGCGCCAGCCCCAGCGCGAGGTTCAGCGGATGCACGTGGAAGGCGTCGCGCTCGAACAGTCCGCCGTGGTAGCGCGTGGTGACCAGTTGCTCGCGCAAGTCCGCCGCGCTGACTGCTTGCCAGTCGATGCCGTAGCTCGTCGCCAGCAGTTGCCGCCGCCGCTCCAGCACCTCCGGGTCGCGAAACCAGTTCGCCCAGATCACGCCGCCGTCGACCGGGTCGCAGTCGATCCGGTAGCGCTCGATGCGTTCTCGGATCAGGCGCACCGCGGCGGTGGTCAGGCCGTACATCCAGCGCGCGGTGTCCGGGCCCACTGCCGCCAGCAGCTCGGCTTCGCCGAGCGAATAGCCGCCGAAGACGAAGCCGCCGTTGCGCCCGCTGGCGCCGTGGCCAATGCCCTTTGCCTCGAGCAGCACGATGCCATCCACGCCGCGTTCGGCGAGGCCCAGTGCGGTCGCCAGGCCCGCGTAGCCGCCACCGACGATGGCGATGCGGCAGCGCTGCGGGCCGTTGAGCCGTGGCCAGTCGGAAGCCTCGCGACGGGTGGCGGCGTAGTAGCTGTCGGGGTACATGCTCTTGATGCTAGCGCCTATCCTGCGCGCATCCCCGATGCGAATCCGCCGATGTACAGCCTCGCCCGCCCCCTGCTGTTTGCGCTCGATCCCGAGCGCGCCCACGACCTCGGCCTCAAGGCCATGGAGACGGCCTACCGGCTTGGCCTGAATCCGCTGCTGACGTTGAAGCCCGAACCCTTGCCGGTCACGGTCTGCGGGATCGAGTTCCCGAATCCGGTCGGCCTCGCGGCGGGCCTGGACAAGAACGGCGCCCACATCGACGCGATGGCCTCGCTCGGTTTCGGCTTCGTCGAGGTCGGCACGGTGACGCCGCGACCGCAGCCCGGCAACCCGAAGCCGCGGATGTTCCGCCTGCCCGAGCACGAGGCCGTGATCAACCGCCTCGGCTTCAACAACGGTGGGCTCGACGCGCTGGTGCGCAACATCGAGTGCAGCCGTTACCAGGGCGTGCTCGGCATCAACATCGGCAAGAACAAGGACACGCCGAACGAGCAGGCCGGGCGCGACTACGCCATCGGCCTCGAGCGCGTCTACCCGTTGGCCAGCTATGTGACCGTCAACATCTCCTCGCCGAACACCGCCGGTCTGCGCGATTTGCAGGAGGAGGAGACGCTGCGCCGCTTCCTCGGCGAGCTGTCCGAGCTGCGCGAGAAGCTGGCGGGCCGCCATGGCAAGCGCAAGCCGATGCTGCTGAAGATCGCCCCGGACCTCGCGCCGGCCGAGCTGGAGGGTATCGCCGAGGTGATCGCCGCTTCCGCCTTCGACGGTCTGATCTGTACCAATACGACGATCGACCGCAGCGCGATCGCCGGACATCGCCATGCCGGCGAGGCGGGCGGACTCTCGGGTCGGCCGCTGATGGCGAAGTCGACCGCCGTGTTGCGCGCCATGCACGAGCGCCTGGGCAGCCGGATGCCGATCGTCGGCGTCGGCGGGATCCTCTCGGGCGGCGATGCGGTGGCCAAGTTCGAGGCCGGTGCGGCGCTGGTGCAGTGCTACACCGGCTTCGTCTATCGCGGCCCGGCACTGGTCGGCGAGTGCGTCGAGGCCTTGCGCCGTCATCTGGGCCGTTGACGATGACTGTCTGCGGCTTGCGTTGGACGGAGGACGCCGATCTCACTCGCCGCAATACCTTTGGCGTGGCGACGCGGGCGCGCTGGCTGGCCGAGGCGGGCAGCGTGGCCGAGATCGGGGAAACGCTGGCCGAGGCCATGCACCGCGGGCTGCCATTGATCGTGCTGGGTGGCGGCAGCAATGTGCTTTTCGTCGCTGATCTCGACGCCGTGGTACTGGTGCCGGCGCTGCGCGGCATCGAGTGGCAGGGTGAGAGCCATGGACGCGTGCATGTGCGCGTCGGTGCCGGCGAGCCCTGGCACGAGTTCGTCGCCGCCGCGCTCGCGGCCGGTGCCTTTGGCTTGGAGAACCTCGCGCTGATCCCGGGCAGCGTCGGTGCGGCGCCGATCCAGATCATCGGGGCCTATGGCGTCGAGCTGGCCGAA
>JANJUH010000482.1 GCA_024710675.1 Lysobacterales bacterium | reverse complement strand
TGGCGCTGGCCTGGCCGCCGCTGGCCGTAGCGACCACCCCCGCGCGGTGGGTGCGGGTGCATGCCGAGCTCGCCGTGGAAGGCAGCCTGAGGCTGGCGCAAGGTCCCGATCGCATGTTGTGGATCGCCGGCGGCGCGGGTGTGACGCGTTTCGACGGCGTCCAGTTCCGGCCCATCGAGGCGCTCGACGGCGTACCCGTGCGCGACCTGGCTTTCGACCGCGAGGGCAGTCTGTGGATCGCGGCCGCCAGTGGCCTGTACCGCGCTCGTGGCCTCGATGTGGAGCAGGTGGCGATGCTCGACGACGGGCTCCACAGTCATGTCGGGCTGTGGCCCGATCCGGCCAGTGAGGAGGTCTGGCTGGCGACTCCGCGCGGCTTGTTCCGTTGGCAGGGCCAACCTGGCCTGACGGCCGCGGACGCCGTTGTCGCCCGGGTCTTCTACTCGATCGGCCGCACCACCGACGGCCGCCTGCTGGCCGGTGGCAGCGACGGCCTTTGGCATGGACACGCCGATGGTCCCTGGGAGGCCCTGGACGCAGCCGGTGGACTGGTCTACGCCATCGTCGACGCCGGACCGGCCGGCTTGTGGACCGGCGGCTACCGCCTGCGCCGCCATGCTGCCGATGGCAGCGTGCTGGAAGTCGTGCCCGACATCGAATTCGTGCGCGTGATCTCCGCCCTGTCCAACGGTGAGCTGTGGGTGGGTACCCATGGGCGCGGCCTCTGGATCCGCAGCCCGGAGGGCCAGTGGCGCGCCGGCGAGCCGCGACTGGCCGGGGAGATGATCACGGCGATCCGCGAAGACGTCGACCACAATGTCTGGGTGGCCACGGAGGCCGGCGAACTGCACCAGTTCGTCCTCAGCCCGATGAGCTTGACGACCACCCGGGAGGGTCTGGGCGGGCAACTGGTCTCGGCGCTGGCGGCGACCGCCGATGGCGGCGTGTGGGCTGCGATCTATGGAATGGGTATCCAGCACATCGGGGCCGATGGCCATCCGTCGGCGGTGATCGAGGGCTGCCAGGGCGACACGCGTACGCTCGCGACAGACGCTGCGGGTGTGCTCTGGATCGGCGGCTTGCCCGGCTTGTGCATGCTGGACGGCGACGAGGTGCTCGCCACCTCCCATCGTGAGCGAGTCGATGCGGTGCTGGCCACGGATGCCGGATTGTGGATCGCCAGCCTGGGCACCTTGCACCTGTGGCGGGATGGGCGCATCGAGAGTGAGCATCGGCTGGAGGGCTGGATCGAAGGGAATACGCAGGTCCATCTCCTTGCGCAGCCCGCAGGCGGACTCTGGGTGGGGCACGAAGGTGGCCTTTGGTCCCTCGATGTGAAGGGCGGACAGCAACAGGCCGTGCATCGTGAGGTCGTCCGTGGCCTGGTCGCCGATGCCGAAGGCGGGCTCTGGTGGCTGGGTGATGGAGTCCTCGGTCTGGTCATGGACCAGCGCCAGCTCGCGAGCATCGAGGTCGACGCACGGTTCTGGTTGCCGGTGACCGACCAGGCCGACGGCTTGTGGCTGTTCGGTCCGCGTGGGGTGCGGCGCTACTCGCAGCGCGAATTGCGGGCGGCCTTGTCGAGTGGCGGGAGGGCGCCGGCGGCGATCGAGTACGGGAGCGCTCACGGCCTCGAATCGCTGCGCAACGCTGGCATCGGGGGACCGTCCATGGTCCGGCTCGCCGATGGCCGGGTCGCGGTCGCCGGTTATGGCAAGGTGATGCTCGGCTCGCTCGCCGACGTTGCCGCGGCCAGCCCGGTGATGGTGTCCGGGCTGGAGCTGCGCAATCGCCTGGGTATGCCGGTCGATGCGCCGCTAAGGGCTGACGAACTGCCCCTGAGCATGTCCTACACCGCGGCCACCTATCGCGACGCCGACAGGCTGCTGTTCCGCCATCGCCTGTGGCCGATCGAACAGCAGTGGTCGGCTCCCTCGACGCTGCGGGAGCGTAGCTATGGCGGCCTGGCAGCCGGCGCTTATCGTTTTGAGGTGCAATCCCTCGGCGTGCATGGGGATGCGCCTTCGGCCGTGGCGGTGCACGATGTCGTCGTGCTGCCGCGCTGGCACGAGCGTCTCGATGTGCGCCTGGCGCTGGCTGGCGCGGTCCTGCTGCTGCTGGCCGCGTCGCTGCGGGTCTGGCTGCGTTGGCGGCTGCAGCGCTTTGCGGCGCGCCAACGTGAACTGGAAGACATGGTGGGCGAGCGCACGCGCCAGCTGGCCGCGGCGAATCTGGAGTTGGAAAGGCTGGCGCGCACCGATGCCCTGACTGGCCTGCTCAATCGCCGCGGTTTCGAGGAGGCGGCGGGCGCGTTGTTCGGCACGCTGGGGGAGGCATCCGGTCGCCTCGCCCTGATTGCCCTTGATGTCGACCACTTCAAGGCCTACAACGACCGCTACGGCCATGGCGAAGGGGATGCCTGCCTGCGCGCCGTGGGCCAGTGTCTGGCTGCCAGTGTCCGTGCCGGCGTGGATATCGCCGCGCGCATGGGTGGCGAAGAGTTCGTCGTGCTGATTCCCGGCGCCGATGCCGAGTCGGCGCGCCGGCGTGCCGAGGAACTGCGCGCCGGTGTGGAGCTGCGGGGACTCCCGCATGCCGGCAATTCCGGCCCCGGCGTAGTCACCGTCAGCCTTGGCGTGGCCCTTGCCGGACCAGCAGACCATGGCTGGGAGAGCGTGCTCGCGAGGGCCGACGGCGCGCTGTACGCCGCCAAGCGCAGCGGCCGCAATCGCGTCGAGATGGCGGATTGACGGGCACGCGCTATCTTCGGGCCATGAGCAGTGAAGCGAGCCGCGTCGATACTTCCCAGAGCCCGCCGTCCCGGCCTACGGTGTCCCTGGTCCTAGGCGCCGGCGGCGCGCGCGGGCTGGCGCACATCGGCGTGATCGAGGTGTTGCAGGCACGCGGCTACCGGATCGCCGGCATTGCCGGTTCGTCGATGGGGGCGCTGGTGGGTGGCATCCATGCGGCGGGCAAGCTGCGCGCCTACCGCGACTGGGCGCTCGCGCTGGACCGCCGCGATGTCTTGCGCCTGCTCGATTTCGCCTTCGGCCATCCCGGGCTGATCAAGGGCGAGCGCGTGCTCGGTGTGTTGCGGGAGCTGGTGGGCGAGCACCGGATCGAGGATCTGGCGATCCCCTTTACCGCGGTGGCCACTGACATCACGGCACGGCGGGAGATCTGGCTCAACAAGGGTTCGTTGTTCGACGCGATTCGCGCATCCATCGCGATCCCGATGGTGTTCACCCCGCAGCGCCTGATGGGACGCGAGCTGGTCGACGGCGGCCTGCTGGCGCCGGTGCCGATCGCCGCGACCCGGCAGGTGCACGCCGACCTGGTGATCGCCGTCGATGTCAACGCGCGTCCGGAGGGACCGCGCTCGCCGCCCCGCAACGGCAGCGCCCCGACGGCTGAGTCCGCTGAGGCCAACGGCCAGCCGAAGGACCTGCGCGAGCGCATCGAGAAGTTCCTCGACAGCCTGCTCGGCAAGGACGCAGACGAGACCAGCCAGACGGGACTCGTCGACCTGATGGCGCGCTCGCTGGACGTGATGCAGAGCCAGATCTCGCGCATGCAGCTGGCGCTGGATCCACCGGACCTGATGATCCGGGTGCCGCACGACAGTTGCCTGTTCTACGAGTTCTGGCGCGCCGCCGAGCTGATCCGGCGCGGGCGCGAGATCGCGAACCGGGCGCTGGAGGCTTTCGAGGCGCGGAAGCTGGCTTGAGGCCGGACCATCCAGGAGCGTCCGGATGAATCCGGACCAACAGCAGCCGAATGGTCGCGCTGTGCACTTGCTGCGGTGGGTCGGGATTCATCCCGACGCTGTTGCTCTGCCGAAGCGGGCGCCTCAATCCGCGGGCAGCGGCAGCGCGAACAGGCGGCCGGTGCCGCCAAAGGTTGCGCCTGCCGTGGGGGCGCCACTGACGACATGGAAGGATCCGCCAGCCACGGCTCCCGCCACGCCATGAACCGGCAGCGGCAGAGCCGGTCCGGCCTCGAAGGCTTCGGCGCCGGCGCGCAGCACTTCGGTTTCGGCGACGGTGTAAAGGCCTGTCGCGACAACCTCTCCGCCGGCCACAAGTAGCCGGCGGCCGTCGCTCGCCGCCGCGAAGCCCCCGCGCGGGATCGCGAGCGGGGGACCCGGTCGCCACAGGCCGCTGGCCGGGTTGTAGATCTGGATGCTGCGGGTCTCCGGTGAACGGCCGGCGATGACCCAGACTTCGTCGAGGAAGGCGACCGTCTGGCTGTGGTCGCGCTCGGTGAAGTCGGCGGCCGGAATCCGGCGTACCTGCGCGCTGGAGGGATCGTAGTGCTGGAGCGAGCCGTCGGTGTTGCCGATGAAAGCCGTGCCATGCAGCGTGGCCGCGCCGGCGGCAAGATTGGACAGGACTTCCGGCACCGGTTCCCAAGTCTGGAGTGCTGGATCGTAGCGGTGCGTGCCGATGTCCTGCTCGCCGCCACCATTGGGAAATCCGCCATTCATGTAGATCCGGCCACCCAGCGCGAAGGCTGAGAGGTGATCGCGGCCGCCAGGCAGCGTGGGCAACTCGGTCCAGGTGTTTGTCGCAGGGTCGTAGCGCCGGAAGCCGCGTGGATGACCAAATCCACCCATGGCATAAATGCCCCCGTCCGAAACCGTGGCGGCCAGCTCGGATGGATAAGGTCGCGGCATCTGGGCCCGTTCCACCCAGGGACCGGTCACAGGGCTCTGGGGCAGCGTGTCGAAACAGGGAGCCCCCGCGATCGTGGTGAGACGCGCCGCCTCGCGCGTCCCGTTCCCATACCCCGGCACGGTCGAGGCGTAGCTCACGGTGGCCGTGCCGCAGGAGCCGAAATCCAGCGTCAGGCTGCCCCAGGGCAGGCGCTCGACATCGCCCGCATTGAAGCTCGTGCCGAAGCGGGTGCCGCGGGTGATGCGGTTGTCGTCGATCACCAGGCGATTGCCCTCGCGCTGGCCGATGCCCACGGTCCAGGCCTGGCGGCCGTCGGGATCGAAGGTGAACCAGTAGGCGATGCCGCGGCCGTCGGGCAACTCCTCGACGATCCAGCCCTCGCCGGAGCGGCTGGGTACATACCAGGCGCCGCTCCTCGAGCGCAGTCCCTCGGCAGCACGGGCGCCGGAGGCGGTCAGGCGGCGCGCGCCCGCGCAACTGCTCTCGTCGATCGAGGACAGCCGCACCAGCGTGCGAGACCCGCTGCCGAATGCGGCCGGTCCCGACCAGCTCAGGGTGGCCGTGTTGCAGTCGGCGAAGCTGAGCTCCATCGTGCCCCAGGGATCGTTGCGGATTGCTGCCGGATCGAAGCCGGCGCCGAAGCGCCCGCCGCTGGGTCGGATCACGCTGCGGAAGCGAATCGCCGGGCCATCCGTGAGGCTGTCCTGGCCGATCAGCCAGGCTTGCTCGCCCGGCTCGCCGGCGGCCGGATAGGTGAACCAGATCGCGATCGCCCGACCGTCGGGCAGGAACTGCAGGATCACGCCCTCGCCATCACGCGCCGGGTCGAACCAGGCGCCGCTGACGCCGGGACCGGCCCAGTAGGGCACGCTGCCGATGGCCTTCATCTGGCTGCGGAACGGCTGCGGGTGGAGTTCGCAAGCCAGGGCAGGCTGCGTCACCAACAGCGCAGCCCATAGTGCGGCGATCTTCGGGAGGCTCATCCGCAGCTCCTTCGGCCCGAGTACGAAAATCATCGTAGATCGGCCTCGGCGCCGGGTCAAGCCTCGCGGTTGTTGCCGGCAACGGGGCGGTGCAGACTCGGGACACCCGGCATAGGAGTGCGACCGCGATGCGCCATGCAGCCTGGATCGCCGTCATCGGTCTCGCCGCGGCGACCGCGATCGGCAGCCACGAGGGACCCGGTGGCCCTTGGTTGCATTGGATCGCCAAGCCGGCGACGACGCTGCTGATCGTCGCGATGGCGCTGACGCTCGCTAGCGACGAGCCGCGCTACCGGCGCTGGATCGTTGGCGGACTGCTGCTGTCGACGTTGGGCGATGTCTTCCTGATGCTCCCTGGCGACTGGTTCATCCATGGCCTGGCGAGCTTCCTGCTCGCCCACTTCGCCTATCTGGTCGCCTTCACTGCCCGGGCGCGCCTGGTGGCCGTGCTCTGGCCCTATGCGCTTTTCGCCCTGCTGGGCGGCGTGATTCTCAGCCAGCTCTGGCCCGGCGTGCCCGCCGACCAGCGCATTGCGGTGGTGATCTACGTGCTGGCCCTGGCCGCGATGGCGGCGCAGGCCTGCGTGGTCTGGCGGATCCGCCCCGGCACCGCCACGGCCGCCGCCGCACTGGGCGGGGCGGCCTTCCTGTGTTCGGATGCGATCCTCGCGTGGAACCGCTTTGCCGAGCCGGTGCCTGCGGCGAAGACCTGGGTGCTCACGAGCTACTGGCTGGCGCAGTACCTGATCGCGCGCAGTGTGGGCCGCTCGTAGCGGCACGACACCTTTTCCCGGCGAGTCCGGCCCGCGTCTCTGGCCCTAGGGCCGCATTCGTCATCCCGGCGCAGGCCGGGATGACGAGCGTTGACAGCACACCCTCACATCGCGCCTGCTCTTCCGTGCCCCGTGCCCCGTGCCCCGTGCCCCGTGCCCCGTGCCCCGTGCCCCGTGCCCCGTGCCCTCGCGCCCTCGTGCCCTCCACCTCGGCACCCTGACAGGCGCGCCGAAAGCGCTGGCTTTCCCTCACCACCGATACCGCACCTTGTAGCGCACCTTCGCGGTGCCATCGGCCGGGATCGTGACCTTGAAGTCCATGGTCTGCTGGTCGCGCCTGTCGCCCTTGTGCGTGCTCTCGAGGATCTCCCAGCCGCTCCAGCGGTAGAAGTAGTCGCGGATCACCACCTCGGCAGCCGTCTTCTTGCGGTTGCGGACCTCGATCTCGATGGTCTCGTCGATGCGCTTGTTGCCGGTGTCGACCTGGTAGTCGAGCTGCTTGCGCTCGCCGACCACGTCGAAGGAATTGCCGAGTTTGATCCGGATGTTCTCGTTGCGCGGGGTGTGCTTGATCAGGTCTTCGCCGATGAACTCGAGCGAGCCATCCTGCGCCGCCTGGTTGACGCGAATGCGTCCCGCCGGCAGCGGCATGCCCATGCGGTTCTCGGCCTTGTTCTCGAAGCTGAGGAAGGCACCGACCTCGCCCTTGTGGGTGGCGCCAAGGCCCTGGTCCAGCGCCGGGCTGCCGCCCCACATCGGATAGAGATAGGGGCTGGCGGTGAACACCAGTTCCTTCTTGCAGCCAACGCCAGCGGCGGCGGGGAAGAGTTCGAGCTGCTTGGTCGAGTTGTCCGGCAGGTCGCTGCGACGGCCGAGGGTGTACAGGTGGTACTCGAAGAGTTCGGACTCCTGGAAGCCGTCGTCGGCCATGGGTGCGGCCATCTCCAGCGTCTGCGCCTTGACCATGCGCCCCATCGGCGCCGAAGGCGCCCGGTTGACCTCACCGGCCACCAGTTTGATCTGCGCCTGCGGAAAGCTGCCACCGGACTGGTTGACGATGGTGACCCAGGCAGCCAGGTCCATCCGGCAGTTCTGCCCTTCTTCCTGCAGGATGACGTTGTAGTCCGCCCACCAGGTCATGCCGCGGGTCTGGTAGGCGACCTGGGCCTTCTGGGTGCCGCCGGCGGCGCTGTCGACCAGCCAGACCAGCGTCGGCCGGGTGATCAATCCGCCCGGCAGCGAGGGGAAGCGCACGTTGTCGTAGCGGCTGAAGGAACTGACCTCCCCGGACGGAAGCTGCAGCAGCAGCGCGCCCTGGGTGCCGAGCAGCGTGCCTTCGAAGCGCTGCAACTCGCTGCCATCGGCACGCTCGACGGTGATCTTCTGGCCAATGTAGCGATCCATCAGCTTGGCGGCGCTGACCAGGTCGAACTGGTAGTTCTGCTCGACGACGCGGGTACCAGCGGGATCGTCGATCGAGGAGAAGCTCACCGTCGTCGGGTCGATCAGTTTGGCCACGTCCTGGAAGCGCACTTCGCCGCGCCCCTTGGGCAGGGCCATGCTGCGGCGGTCACGGACCAGGCCATAGCCCGGCAGCCCGTACATGTTGTAGTTCGCCAGTGAGCCGACATCGATTTGGCCCGGCACGGCGGAGGAGTAGATGGTGAGCGAATAGTCCGCTTCGGCGGCATGGGTCTGGGTCATGGCGAGGCTCGCGATCAGGGCAGCAGTGAGCGGACGCAGGGTACGCATGGCGGTTCCTTGGCAGTGACAGGACAGGGCTGGCTTCCTCGGTCTGTCCCGGAAGCCTGCTCGCTCGCTGGAACGGGCGCAAGCGCCAAACGGGGTTCGGGGAGTGGAATTCGAGGTCCGAAAATGGCGGGCGGTGGCGTTCGGGCTCGGCTACAGTGCGGTCCATGATGCTCGACGACGCCACTGCCTACCGTGCCCTGCTGAGCCGCGATGCCCGCTTCGACGGGCGCTTTTTCGTCGGGGTGCGCACGACCGGCATCTACTGCCGGCCGGTCTGTCGCGTGCGCACGCCGAAGGCCAGCTCCTGCCAGTGGTACGAGAGCGCCGCCGCGGCCGAGGCCGCCGGATTCCGTCCCTGCTTGCGCTGCCGGCCGGAGCGGGCGCCGGGGCTGGCGCCCGTCGATTCCTCTGCTGCCCTGGCCCACGCGGCGGCAAGGATCATCGAGGCCAGTCCCGATGTGGCGGGCCTGGCCATCGTCGCGGAGCGACTCGGGATCGGTGAACGCCACCTCCGGCGGATCTTCCAGGCCGAGTTCGGGGTCAGCCCGGTCGCCTGGTTGCAGACCCGGCGCCTCCTTCTGGCCAAGCGCCTGCTGGCGGAGACTGCGCTGCCGGTCACCGAAGTGGCCGCAGTGGCGGGCTTCGGCAGCCTGCGCCGCCTCGAGGCGCTGTTTCGCGAACGCTACCGGATGAGCCCGGCGAGCCTGCGGCGCAGCTCGGGCGCGGCACCCGCCGCGGCGCTGGAACTGCGCCTGGACTACCGACCGCCGCTGGCATGGGGCGCGCTGCTCGATTTCCTCGGCCGGCGCGCGGTGCCGGGCGTGGAGCAGGTCGATGGTGGCGTTTACCGGCGCGTGGTCCGGATGGCGGCGGGCGTCGTGCTGGTCCGCGGCTGGATCGAGGTCGCTGCTGATCCCGAGCGCTCGCAGTTGCGTCTACGTGTCGATCCGCGGTTGGTCCGGGCCATCGCGCCGCTGATCGCGGCGGTGCGCAGGCAGTTCGACCTGGACGCCGATCCCCTGGCGATCGCTGATGCGCTGGGCTCGCTGGCTGCCGACGAACCCGGCCTGCGCCTGCCCGGTGCCATCGATCCCTTCGAGCAGGCGGTGCGCGCGATCCTGGGCCAGCAGGTCAGCGTTGCGGCGGCCACCACGCTCGCCGGGCGACTCGCGGCGCGTTACGGCGAGGCCCTCGAATCCGCGCCGGCCGGACTCCAGCGCTGCTTCCCGGACGCTACGATGCTCGCCGCACAGGACGAGGACAGCCTGCGCGATCTCGGCATTCTGGCGAGCCGGGCGCGCAGCATCCTTGCGCTGGCGCGGGCGCTGGCCGAGGGCCGGCTGGTGCTCGATCCGCTGGCGCCGGCCGAGCCCACGCTGGCGGGATTGCGGGCGCTGCCCGGTGTCGGCGAATGGACCGCGCAGTACATCGCGCTGCGCTGCCTGTCCTGGCCCGATGCCTTCCCGCACACCGATTTGATCATCCGCCGCGCCTTCCCGGGCCTGTCGCCGCGACGGGTCCTGGCGGCCGCAGAGCCATGGCGGCCCTGGCGCGGCTACGCCACCTTGCACTTGTGGAGAGCGTC
>JANJUH010000462.1 GCA_024710675.1 Lysobacterales bacterium | reverse complement strand
CCTCTCCCCAACCCCTCTCCCACGAGGGGAGAGGGGCTTTCAACGACGCCTCGCACCTTCGCTCTACTCGTGCCCTCGTGCCCTCGTGCCCTCGTGCCCTCCCATTCGATCCCCCAGGCCACTGTCCAGGGCCTTTTTATCGACCATCCTCGCGGCGCTCTCACTCGTCGCCTGCCCCGCAGTACTGCCCGCCGAACCCGTCGAGTACCGCTTCGACCCCACGCATTCGCGCCTGTACTTCCACGTCGACCACCTCGGCTTCTCGCGCTCGATCGGCCGCTTCGAGCGCGTCGAGGGCAGTTTCCGTTTCGATCCCGACGATCCGGCCGCCGCGCGCGCCGAGGTGAGCATCGAGATCGCCTCGCTCGACATGGGCGATGCCGACTGGAACCGCACGCTGTTGGGCGCGCGCTGGTTCGCGGCCGCAGAGCATCCCGAGGCCGTGTTCCGATCGCTGCGCTGGCTGCCGGCTGGCGATGGGCAGGAAGGCCGGCTCGAGGGCGAGCTGACGCTGCGCGGCATCACCCGGCCGGTCGCGCTCGAAGTGCGCGTGAACCGCATCGGCCCGAATCCCTACACGCTCCGCCGCACGGCCGGCTTCTCGGCCACGGCCTTGATCTCGCGCCGCGAATTCGGCCTCGACGCCACGCCGGGCGCGGTGGGCGACGAGGTCAGACTGTGGATCGAGGTCGAGGGCCAGGCCGAGCGCGAACGCGGCGGCAGGCGCAAGCGATGAGCACTCCCGAGCAACACCTGGCCCGCACGATCGACAGCCTGCGCGCGCTGGTCGACGACCCGGCGCTGCCCGAGGACGTGCGCCGCGCGCTGGCGCCGGAGTTCACCGAGATCGAGGCGCTGATCGACAAGCTCGAGCACGGCGAGTTGCATGTCGCCGTCTTCGGCCGGGTCAGTGTCGGCAAGAGCGCACTGCTGAACGCCTTGCTGGGTGCCAACCACTTCAGCGTCGGCGTGCTGCACGGGACGACGACCGCGCGCGAGGCCGCGCGCTGGTCGCGCATCGGCGATTCCGGCGTGCACCTGATCGACACCCCCGGCATCGACGAGATCGATGGCGCCGAGCGCGAGCGTCTCGCGCACCAGGTGGCCGGGCGCGCCGACCTCGTGCTCTTCGTCGTCGATGGCGACCTCACCGCCACCGAGGGCGAGGCCCTGCGCCTGCTCGCCGCCGAACGCCGACCGATCTTGCTGGTGCTCAACAAGGCCGACCAGTACACCGCCAGCGAACGCGCCGCGCTGATCGAACGCCTGACCGGGAAGAGCCGCGGGCTGGTTGCCCCGGGTGCCGTGCTCGCCGCCAGCGCACTGCCGGCACCGCGACGGGTGATCCGCATCGATGCCAGCGGGCAGGAGAACGAGTCGATCGAGCGCCCTGCCCCGGATATCGCCGCGCTGCGCGAGCGCATCTATGAGGTGCTGGCCCGCGAGGGCAAGACGCTGGCCGCGCTAAACGCCGGGCTGTTCGCCGGGCGCATCAGCGACCAGCTCGGCGAGCGCCTGATCGCCGTGCGCGCAGGCATCGCCGAGAAGCTGATCCGCAACTACGCGCTGGGCAAGGGCGTGGCCGTGGGCCTGACGCCGGTACCGGTGGCCGACCTGGCCGCGGCGGCCGCCCTCGATGTGGCGCTGGTGATGCACCTGGGCCATGTCTACGGCCTGCCGCTGACGCGCGCCGAGGCCGGTGAACTGGTGCTCAAGATCGCCGCCCAGGTGGCGGCGCTGATGGGCGCGATCTGGGGCGTCAATTTCCTGGCCAGCACGCTCAAGGGCATCAGCGCGGGCCTTTCGACGGCGCTGACCGCCGGCGCGCAAGGCGCCCTGGCCTACTTCGCGACCTACATCACCGGCCGCGCCGCCGAGGCCTACTTCCAGGCCGGCAAGAGCTGGGGTGAGCGTGGCCCCAAGCGCGTGGTCGAGGAGATCCTGTCCGGCCTCGATCGCGACTCGATCCTCAAGGACGCGCGCACCGAGATCCTCGCCCGCCTGAAGGGATCGCGCTGATGCGCTTCGAGCACATCATCCAGCTCAATGATCCACGGCAGCCGCAACTGCCGGCGGTCGATGCCGGCGCCATGTTCGCGGCGCTCCTGCGTTCCGCCGCACAACCGCAACTGCTGCGCCCCGACCTCGACGCCGTGCAGGTGCTCGCGCTAGGCGCCGGACACTGGCAACGTCGTCTGCGCTTCGGTGGCATCGAGATCCTCGACGAGGTGGTCGCGGACACCGAGGCGGGTCGTCTCGCCCAGCACACCCTCGCCCCCGCGACAATGGCCGGCATGCGCCGGATTGTCTGCCTGGAACAGCCGGCGCCGGGGCACCTGATCCTGCGCTTCATCTACGAAGACCCGCGCGCCCACGAACGCTACGAACCCGAGCAGATCGACATCCTCGCCGCCGCCTGGCGGCATGCGGACATCGAGCAGGTGGGTTTGCTGCGCGGGCTGCTCCGATAGCCGGCACCCGGGACCGGCGAAAAGCGTCCGGATGAATCCGGACCCACATCGGCGGCGAAAGTCCGTGGGTCGGCATTCATGCCGACGCTCTGGGCGATGACCCGCAAGCTCACAGATCGAACAGGTTCAGATCCGGCAGTGATTTCAACGGCGCGGCACCCAGCAGTTGTGCGGGCGAGCGGTAGCCGGCCGGCAGCCGCCCGGCGAGGCAATGCTCCACCGCCAGCAAGGCGCTGTGGGTCGTGAAATCGTAGGGATTGGGGCCTTCGATGATCGTCCACGCACGCGTGCCACCAGCACCACTGGCCTGGCCGAACAACCAGCTCCGGCGTTTCTTGCGTTGCGCCGGGCTCGGCCCGGGCGGCGCCTTGCTGACGTAGCCTTCCAGCAAGGTCTTC
>JANJUH010000458.1 GCA_024710675.1 Lysobacterales bacterium | reverse complement strand
GAGGCTGCCGCCGGCGGTGTTGAGCTTGTCGCGGTCGATGCTGCCCAGTGGCGCCGACAGGCCGAGGCGCTCCTTGCAGTAACTCGCCGATTCCCAGGCCGCCAGTGTGCACAGCACCTGCGCGGCGAAGGCCTCGTGGATCTCGTAGAAGTCGAAGTCCGCCAGGGTGAGTTTCTGCCGCGCCAACAGCCGCGCGACGGCGACCGTCGGCGCCATCAGCAGGCCCTCGCCACCGACGAAATCGACCGCCGACACCTCGGCATCGACGATCGAGGCCAACACCTCGTGGCCTTCGGCGCGTGCCCAGTCGGGGTGCGCGATCAGCACCGCGGCGGCACCGTCGGTCAGCGGCGTGGAGTTGCCCGCGGTCAGCGTGCCCTGGCCGCTCTTGGTGTCGAAGGCGGGCTTGAGGCTGGCGAGCTTTTCGAGGCTGGTGTCCGGGCGCAGGATGTTGTCGCGCGCCACGCCGCGGAAGGGCGCGACCAGCGGCTCGTGGAAGCCGCGCTCGAAGGCGCGGGCTGCCTTCTGGTGGCTCTCCCACGCCAGCTGGTCCTGGTCGGCACGCGCGATCTTCCAGGTCTTCGCCATCATCTCGCAGTGATCGCCCATGCGCTTGCCGGTGCGCGGCTCGGCGACGCCGGGCGCCACCGGCTTCAGTTCGCCGAAGCGGAAGCCCTTGAAGGCGGCCAGTCGCTGGCCAAAGGACTTTGCACGCGCAGCGGCGAGCAGGCGTGCGTTCAAGGTCCGGTTCAGCACCAGCGGCACCTCGCTGGCGCTGTCCGAACCGCCGCCGATGCCCACGCTGATCTGCCCGAGCGCGATCTTGTTGGCGATCACGATCGCCGACTCGAAGCCGGTGCCACAGGCGCGCTGCAGCGTGAGGCCCGGCGTGGTCGGCTTCAGCGGCGTGCCGAGCACGATCTCGCGGGCGAGATTGAAATCGCGCGAGTGCTTGAGCACCGCGCCGAAAGCCACTTCGCCGAGTTCCTTGCCGGCCAGGCCATGGCGCTCGACCAGGCGGCGTACGACCTCGGTGCCCATCGCCAGGTTGCAGAGATCGGCGTAGGCGCTGTTCTGACGGCAGAAGGGGATGCGCAGGCCACCCAGGATCGCGGCGAGGGGACGGTTCGACATGGCGGCGCTCCGTGGGGCGGGCTGCCAGTGTAGAGCCTCCGGCCGCGGCGGCGAAGCAAACTGCCGACATGGCGGCTGCTAGATTCGCGGCCCTCAGGATGGCAAGGACCGCCGCGATGCAACCGTGGATGGGAGTGCTGGCGCTGGAACCGATCGAGGGTGCGCCGCTGGCCGGGCGCCTGCTCGCGCCCGAGGTGGCCGAGCGCCTCGGCGAGCTGCTGGCCATGCAACTGGGCCGCTTCCTGCCGCCGGCGCACGAGTACGCGCTGGCCTGGGCGGCCGCGGCCTACGACCCGGCGCAGCTGCTGCGGCGCGGGCTGCCGCTGCACGCCGAGCTGACCCATCTGTTCCAGGCCGGCCAGCGTGCGGGACTGGCGGCGGGACAGATCCTGACGCTGTCGGCCCGCGAGGGCCGGATGCCGACGGCTGTGCTGGAGCCCGATGCCGCGCTCGGCGATGGCCGCCTGTATGTGGTGCCGGTGGTCGTGCTCGGCGATGAGGCCGCGATCGAGGCCGCCAGCCAGACGCTGGAAACGGTGCTGATGGACGAGGGCCTGGCCGACCCGCGCATCGTCGGTGAGCTCTCGCAAGCCTCCGGCGCGCGCTTCGAGCACGCGCGCTGGCTGTCGCTGACCGACCTCGCCGCGATGATGGCGGCGCAGCTCACGCACGTCGGCATGGCGCCCGCCTGGGCGCTGCTGGAAGAACTGCTGTACGCCGAGGAACCCGAGCCGATGGCGGTCGATACCGCGCTTGGCCAGTGGATCACGCTGGAGGGCGAAGCGGTGCGCCTCGCTGTCGAGCCCTATGCCGCCTTCGCCGCACGCCACCCCGAGGAGACGCCCGACGAGCGCGTGCAGGCCTGGCTCGCGCGCATCCACGAGCAGCGCCAGTACGCAGCCCTGCTCGGCGCGCATGGAATCACGCTCGACTTCGCCACCGAGGCTCCGGCGCGGATCGTCGAGGGCTGCCTGGTCGATCGTCGTGCCAATGGCGAGCCGGCGACGGCGCTGGTGCACGCGCATCGCTCGCTGGGCCCGGTCGCGATCACGCTGGCCGACGCGCGCGGGCAGGTGCTCGAGCACCGCCAGCCGCTCTCGGCCGAAGCGCTCAGGGCCCAGCTGGCGGCGCTGCAGGGCGCCGGCCTGACGATCACGCAGCCGGGCACGGTGGCGACCGTGGCCGATGGCAGCGAGCTCGCCGGCCCCGGGCCATGTCCGGTGCAGTGAACGAAGCCGCGCCAGCGGCGCCGCACCCGCGCGAGCTCAGGCGCCGCCTGGCGCTGGCGATGGCGGCGGACCAGTCGCGCCTGAAGCGCGATCTAGACCGCTGGCGACCCGAGCAGCCCGATGCCGCCGCGCGTCTCGCCACCATCGCTGCAGCCCTCGAAGCCTCGGTAGCCCAATCCGCGACCCGGCGGGCCCGGCTGCCCGAGCTCGTGGTGCCCGAGGAGCTGCCGATCGCCGCGCGCAGCGAGGAGATCGTCGCGGCGATCCAGAGGCATCGCGTGCTGATCGTCGCCGGCGAGACCGGCTCGGGCAAGACCACGCAGTTGCCCAAACTGGCCTTGAAGGCCGGGCAGGGCTTGCGCGGCTGGATCGGCTGCACGCAGCCGCGCCGCATCGCCGCGCGCAGCGTCGCGCGTCGGCTGGCGCAGGAGCTG
>JANJUH010000376.1 GCA_024710675.1 Lysobacterales bacterium | reverse complement strand
GGCGGTCTCGAAGACCGCACGCAGACTCTCCGCGTTATGGCCGAAATCGGCAATCACCGTCGCGCCGGAGGCCAGGCGATAGACATTGATCCTTCCCGGATTGTCCTCCTGCGCACGCCCGAACTCGCGCAGGCCACGGCGGATGGCCGCCAGCGGCAACTTCAGGAAACTTGCGGCTGCGGCCGCGGCGAGCGCGTTCGCCAGGTTGTGCCGTACGCGCCCGCCGCCGGCCAACCCGATTTCGTCGGCACCGACGAGTTCGATGCGCTGGCGCCCGCGCTCGAGCATCAGCAGGCCATCGCGGACCGTCGCCAGTCCGCGCAGCTTGTCGGTGCCGCGGAGGATCGCGCCCGCAGGCGGATCGACGGCGAACCAGCACACCGACCGATGCGCCCTTCGCGCCTCGCGCCGGCACCACTCGTTCTCGGCATTGGTGACCAGCACGCCATTCGGCTTCAGGGCGCCCGCGACCAGAAACTTGACCTCGGCCATCTGAGCCAGCGTGTGCACGCCCATGTCGTGCAGGTGGTCGGCAGCGATGTTGGTGACCAGTGCCACATCCGCGGTTCGCACCGACAGGCCACGACGCAGCAAGCCACCCCGCGCGACTTCGAGCACCGCAAAACGCGTGCGCGGATGGCGCAGCACCTTGCGCGAGCCGCCCGGTCCCGAGTAGTCGTCGCGATCGAGCACCTCGCCAGCGACCTCGACCGAATCGGTACAGCAAAAGCCCGTGGCATGCCCTGCCAGCGTCGCCATGCGCGCCAGCAACCGGGTCGTCGTGGTCTTGCCATTGGTGCCGGTCACCAGCGCCACCGGTATGCGATGACGAGTTTCCGCCCAGTCGATGCTGTCCGGGTCTGGAATCCCATCGAAGGCAAAAGCCCGTGCAGCGACGCCCTCGCCCACCGAGAGGTCGCCATCACCGATCAGCACCTGCGCTCGTTCCGCCAGGGCGCGGGTGTGGAAAGCGACCAGCGCTGGATTGGCGGCGGCATCACGACGACGCTCGAGCCGGGCGAGGATCCGTGAGCGGCGCGGCACCTCATGCTCGGTGACCCCGGCCAGCGCCAGTTCCCACGCCCATTCGGCGACATAAGTGGCGACCAGCAATTGGTCGACCGGCGCCGCCAGCGCCAGGTGCAGCGTCGGTGCAAACCACTTGCTGTGGCATTCGACCTCGCCCCAGCCCAGCTCACGCGCCAGCCAGCGCGCCGATTGGCGCCAGCGTGCCGCGAGCGTGCTGGCCAGCTCGCCCGGCGGCACCGTCTCGATCACCGCCCCGGGTGTATCGAGCAGGATCGTGCGCCCGGTCAGCCGCCTGGAATCGACGAGGAACGGTACGCTCATCGCGTGCTGCCCATCGTCCTCAGTCCGAGGCCTCGTCGGCCACGATGTAGACGCCGCGCTCGTCCTGGCGGATCTCGACTTCGGCGCTCTCGTTGTACTCCTCGAAACTGCCCAGCGAGCCGATCGCCGCAGCCGGCGCCGAGCTCAGGTTCGGCTTCTCCGGCGGCGTCGTCAGCTCGGGCTTGAAGTAGATGATCTGTTTCCAACTGCGCGGCACATTGTCAGCAAACACCACAAGAAGGTCGCCGGGTCTGGCTCGCTTCAGAGCCGAAGTGATCGCCTGCTGTTCGTCCTCGATGATTTCCACTTGCCCGGGCGCAACCCCGCGCTCGATCAGCGTTTGCTTGATCAGGGCCGGCACCTCGTCACCACGGCGGCCCCGCGTGTTGTCGTCACGCTTGCAGATATAGATGTCGTAATGCCCGGCCGCGGCCTTGGCCAGCTCGACGATGTCCTCGTCGCGGCGGTCGCCAGGCGCCGCCATCACCACGATGCGCTGCCCGGCCACCAGCAACTGATCGGTTAGGCCGGTCATCGCGTGCACGCCGTGGGCGTTGTGCGCGTAGTCCATGATGACCTTGAAGGGGTGCTCGTCGAACACGTTCAGGCGGCCCGGCGCCTGGAAGAAACTGGTCGTGAAGGTGCGCAGCCCGTGCTCGATGTTCTCGCGGCTGATCTTCAGGCCATAGGCGAGCGCGGCGGCGAACATCGCGTTCTGCACGTTGTGCATCGCGCGGCCCTCGATCGTCGCCGGGATCAGGTGCGTCCACATCAGCGGCAGGTGGCTACCGCGGTCGTAGAGCGCGATCATGTGGCCGTTCATGCCTTGCTCGAGCACGACCGCCCGGCCGCCGGCACGGATGTGCTGCTGCACCAGCGGGTGGCGCGGGTTCATGGTCACGTAGCAGACGTTGCGGGCACGCGTGTAGGCCGCCATGCGCAGCACGCGCGGGTCGTCGGCATTCAGTACTGCGGTGTCGGTGGCGATCTCGACCACCGTGCGCTTGACCTCGGCCAATTCGTCCAACGTGTCGATGCCGCGCAGGCCGAGATGGTCGCTCTGCACGTTCAACACGCAGGCCACGTCGCACTCGCGCACCGCCATGCCGCGCTTGAGCAGGCCGCCGCGCGCGGTTTCCAGCACCGCCGCATCCACGGTCGGGTCGCGCAACACCATGCTGGCGGCGATCGGCCCGGTCATGTCGCCCTTCACCGTGAGTTTGCCGTCGATGTAGACACCATCGGTGCTGGTCAGGCCCACGGTGTGACCGGCCATCTTGAGGATGTGCGCGAGCATGCGCGAGGTCGTGGTCTTGCCGTTGGTGCCGGTGATGCAGGCAATCGGGATCCGCGAGGGCGCACCGGGCGGGAACAGCATGTCCATCACCGCGCCGCCGACGTCGCGCGGCTTGCCCTCGGCGGGGGAGACGTGCATGCGGAAGCCGGGCGCCGCGTTGATCTCGCAGATGCCGCCGCCGGCGGTCTGGTAGCTCTGCGAAATGTCCTCGCACAAGAAATCGACGCCACAGACGTCGAGGCCGATCGCCTTGGCAGCGCGGATCGCCATCGCGCGGTTGTCGGGGTGAACGATGTCGGTGACATCGATCGCGGTGCCGCCGGTCGACAGGTTGGCGGTTGATCGCAGGTAAAAGGTCTCGCCTTCCGGCAGCACGGTGTCGAGCGTGTAGCCCTTCTTCGCCAGCAGGTCGTCGACCTGGTGATCGAGCTGGATCTTGGTCAGCACCTTCTCGTGGCCAATGCCACGCCGCGGATCGCTGTTGACGAGGTCGATCAGCTCGCGGATAGAGTGGCTGCCGTCGCCGATCACGTGCCCCGGCACTCGCTTGGCCGCTGCCACCAGCTCGCCATTGACCACCAGCATGCGGTGGTCGAAGCCTTTCAGGAAAGTCTCGACGACCACCGTCCGACTGATCTTGCTGGCCACTTCGTAGCCGCGTGCAACCTCCTCGGGCGTCTTCAGGTCGATGCAGACACCGCGGCCGTGATTGCCGTTGTAAGGCTTGACCACCACCGGGTAGCCGATGCGCTCGGCCGCGCGCAGCGCCTCGCGCTCGCTCGAGGCCGTCATCTGCCGCGGCACCGGCAGGCCGAGATCCTCGAAGATCTTGTGCGCCATCTCCTTGTCGCAAGACAGTTCCACCGCGATGTGTCGCGTCTCGCTGGTGATCGTCGCCTGGATCCGGCGCTGGAACTTGCCGTGGCCGAGCTGCACCAGGCTCTGGTCGTTGAGGCGGAGCCACGGGATGCTGCGCTGTTCGGCGGCGCGCACCAGCGAGCCCGTGCTCGGGCCCAGTTCACGCTTCTGCGTGTAGCGGATGAACCAGTCGCGCTCGCGCTCGAAATTGAATTCGCGATCGGCGTACTTGCCCTTGAGCGGATCCGGCAGCAAGGAGTGGATCAGTCGCAGCGCGAGGCGGCTGGCCTCGAGGCCGACATCCTTGTCCTGGATCTCGAAGACCACGTTGTACTGGCCGGGCTGCTTGGCCGTGCGGGTCTTGCCGAAGCTGACGTCATGACCGGCGAGCTGCTGCACTTCCAGCACCAGGTGCTCGAACACATGCCCCAGCCAGGTGCCCTCGCCTTCGCGCATCCGCCGCAGGAAGCCACCCGCCTCGCCGTAGGAGCAACCGTGATCGGCGAGGCCAGGCACCGCCTTCACGAGCCCGTCGATGAAGGCCTCGCCGAGCTTGACCGTTGGCCACTGCTCGAGATCCTCGAGGTCGACCAGGTGCAGGATGCATGGGAAATGGGCGTAGCGATTCGGCCCGCCGTAGACATCGGTACTCAGGATCCGCATGACGCTCCCCCGCCTCTTAGGTCCTGGTCCAAGGATGCCCGATGGCGCGGGCAAAGCAAGGGGGCGGAAGGGCTGCGCATACCCTGCCCAGTTGCACCGGTTCTCGTGGGTCGGCATTCATGCCGACGCTCTTCCGGCAGCCCGATGACAAGCGCCCGGATGAATCCGGACCCACTCCTCAGAGCGAGAAATCGTCCTCCGCCTCGTCCTCAGGAGCGGGTTCCGGTGCTGCCTCGATGTCAGCGGTCACCGCGATCAGGTGATCGACGATCGGTCCATTCTCTGCCGGTGCGGAATGACGGTGGCCGGTGAGAAAGTCGATCGCCCAGCCGCGCGGGTCCTCAGGATGCCGGCGCAGCGCGCGGGCCATTTCCGGCAGGTCGTGACAGCGGCCGCAGCGACGCTGGTACAACGCGGCACCATCGGGCGCGGCGACTGCCGGGCTGGCTGCCGGCGCAGCCTGCACAGGCGCGGGTTCGGGCGTCCCCTGGTGATGGCCGACCACCAGGGTAAAGCCCACGGCGGCCAGCGCGAAGCCAGCCATCAACAACAGGGACAGACGACGGACGGCGGCGGGTCTCATACCTGATCGAAACGCTCGGAGTGGATACGGTCCGGCGGCACGCCGAGTTCGCCCAGCAAGTGCTCGACGGCATCCATCATCGGATTCGGGCCGCAAACCAGGAACTGGAAGTGGTCAACGGCGTCGGGCAAGTGACTACGCAGGATCTCCGCACTCAGGCGCCCGCGCTCACACCCATCACCGGCCTCGGGCTGTTCGAGCACGTAGACGACTTTCAGGTCCATCGCCCTCTGCCACGCCGCCAGTTCCTCGCGATAGATCGTCCTCGAGAAATCGTTGGCGGCATAGAACAGCACCACCGGCCGGCGATCGCCACGCGCCTGCAGCGTCTGGATGATAGAGAGCATCGGCGTGATGCCAATGCCGCCGCCGATCAGCACAAAGCCCTGAGCGGGCAAACGATCGACGCTGAGCGCCCCGTAAGGGCCCTCGACCCACAGCCGATCACCAGGCTTCAGGGATGGCACGACCTCGCCCGACCAGTCTCCTAGGCGCTTGATCGCATAAGCCTGGGGCGCTTCTGCCGCGGAGGCAGCGCTGGCGATGGTGACCGGGTGCTGCTCGCGCGAGAAGGGCGTGCGCCCGGTGATCAGCCAGGAGAACTGGCCCGGCTCGAAACGGAAGCCCGCGTGACCCTCGGGCTTCACGGTCAGCAGGCGCACATCACCGCCGAGTTCGCGGTTTTCCACCACGCCCCACGGCCGCCGCCACAGGTGCAGCGGTCGCACGATGGCGTACCAGAACAGCACGCCACCAGCGAACAGCGCCAGCAACCAGGTCACGACCACCACCGAACGCGCACTGCTGTAGCCGGAAACGGCCAGCACATGCACGGTCGCCGCGACGGCCGCCAGCACGCCGAGCCAGCGATGCAGGCGGTTCCACAGGTCGAAGGACAGTCGCAGCCGCCGCCGCCACAGCGAGCTGATCGTCAGGATCACGAGCGCCCAGAAGGCGATTGCTCCGCTCGCCGCCGCGGCTTTCGGCGCGAAGGGATTCAGCAGCGCCAGGCCACCGGTCGGCAGCAGGAACAGCACATGCCCGATCAGGAACACCGCCGCGCCGATACCGAACATGCGGTGGAACTGCACCAGGGTGTCGGTGCCGAAGGCATCGGAGAGCGTGCGCAGGCGCGAGACCAGCACGAACTCCATCCACATCATTGCGAAGGACAGGAATCCGAGTGCGACGGCCAACTCGACCATCCACGGCCGCACCAGATCGAATGGGTCGGCGACCATCGCCACGTGCAGCGGCAGCAGCACGACGAGTACGTAGAAGCCAGCGTAGACGAGCGGCTGTGGATTCAACATCCGGACCCGGCAGTCGATACCACTCCGAGCATACCCGATGCCTCGGGATCCACCGGACAGGCCATAATGCCCGGTTCCCGAACGTGTGCCGCAGTCATGTCCCGCGAAATCCTCGTCACCAATGCCCTGCCCTACGCCAATGGCCCGCTCCACCTCGGCCACCTTGTCGGCTACATCCAGGCCGACATCTGGGTGCGCGCGCAGCGCCTGATGGGCCATACGGTGCACTTCGTGTGCGCTGACGACACCCACGGCACGCCGATCATGCTGGCGGCCGAGAAGGCCGGCCTCGCGCCAGAGGAATTCGTGAAGCCGGTGCAGGCCTCGCACGAGCGCGACTTTGCCGATTTCCACGTGCGCTTCGACCATTACCACTCGACCCACAGCGCCGAAAACCGCGAGATCACCGAAGGCATCTACCGCGCGCTGAAGGCCAGCGGGGCGATCGCGACACGCTCGATCGAGCAGTTCTACGACCCGGTCAAGGCAATGTTCCTGCCCGACCGCTACGTCAAGGGCACCTGTCCGAAGTGCGGGACGGCCGACCAGTACGGCGACAACTGCGAAAACTGCGGCGCCACCTACGCGCCCACCGACCTCAAGGATCCCTATTCGGTCGTCTCCGGCGCCCGTCCGGAAATGCGTGCTTCCGAGCACTACTTCTTCGAACTGGGCCAGTTCGAGGACTTCCTGCGCGCCTTCCTCGCCAATCCGGAAGTCGCCGTGCCCGGCGTGCGCGCCAAGCTGTACGAGTGGGTGGAGGCGGGCCTCAAGCCCTGGGACATTTCGCGCGATGCGCCCTACTTCGGCTTCGAGATCCCCGATGCGCCCGGCAAGTACTTCTACGTCTGGCTGGACGCGCCGATCGGCTACCTGGCCAGCTTCAAGGCCCTGTGCGCCCGCACGGGCCTCGATTACGACTACTGGCTGGGTGCCGGTTCTCCCACCGAGATGCACCATTTCATCGGCAAGGACATCGTCAACGTCCACGGCCTGTTCTGGCCGGC
>JANJUH010000366.1 GCA_024710675.1 Lysobacterales bacterium | reverse complement strand
GCGCACTCCACGCCATCCCACACAGCTCCCCTACACGAGGGTCTGCGGATCTGCTGCGGTAGGAGCGCCCTTGGGCGCGAATCAGGCTCGCGGCGAGTCCTTTCGCGCGCCGAGCGCGCTGCTACCGGTGCGGCGGTGCCGGGGCTGCGGCAGGAGCGCCCTTGGGCGCGAATCAGGCTCGCGGCGAGTCCTTTCGCGCGCAGAGCGCGCTCCTACGAAGGCCGATGAGTCAATAGCGCGCCGGAGCAGGCACCGGGCACTCGGCGGCGCGGCGGGCGGCGGCGCCCGCGTACTCGGGGTCGCCCAGGGCCTTGCGCGTGGCTTCGAGCACCAGCCAGTTGCGCATGCACCACTGGCCGAGCTGCGAGCCGCGCCGATAGCTGCGCATGGCGGCCTCTTCGGCCTCGACATGGCGGCCCAGGCCCAGCAGCACCTCGGCTCGGAGTTGCCACAGGCGCGGGTTCTCGGGCTCGATGGTCAGGGCCTCGTCGATCGGCTTCAACGCGCTGTCCAGATCGCCCTCGAGCTCATGCCGTTCAGCCTGCGCGACCAGCGCATCGACGGCCGGATCCTGCAGTGGCTGCACCTCGACCGCCGAGTTCGCGGCACGTGCTGCCTCGCGCAGCGTCGCAATCGGATCCGGTGCCGGCGGCGGCGGTGGCTCGGGCGGCGGCGCCGGCGGCGGCGTGGCGCAGCCGGCGAGGAACAGGGTGAGGGTGAGCGCCAGGGAAGTGCGGTACGACATGGTTTGGATCTCGCCGATGAAGCTGAGAGCAGCATTTGGTCCGCAAAGGACATGTGCTTCCCGGGTCCGGAGGCACGGAAGTCTATCCACACCCCGCCTGTACACCCGCTCTACCGCAAGTAGAAGCGGTCCGCGATCGCCGCCAGCAGCACCCGCCCGGGCAGCACCCAGCCCGCAAAGGGCGTGTTGCGGCCGCGGCTGAGCATGGTCTCGGGCAGCAGACGCTCCTCGTGACCGGGGTCGACGAGGATGAAGTCGGGCAGGGCGCCCTCGGAGAGCTCTGGCAGGCCGATGCCCAGGATCCGGCGCGGGGCAAGGGCGGCGCGGTCGATCCAGCGCGTGACATCGAGCAGGCCTTCCTGGATCAGCTTGAGGCCGAGCCCGAGGAAGCTGTCGAGGCCCGAGGCGCCGGGATCGGCGGATGGGAAGGGGCGCAGCTTGCCGTCGCGGTCGTGCGGTTGGTGGTCGCTGACCAGCGCGTCGATCACGCCGTTCGCCAGCGCTGCGCGCAGCGCGTCGCGATCGGCCACGGTGCGCAGCGGCGGCTTGAGATGAGCCGCGGCGCGGAAGGGCATCACGTCGTGCTCGTTGAGGAAGACATTCGGCATGACGACGTCTGCGCTGACCGGGAGCCCGCGCGCCTTGGCCTCGGCCAGCATCGCCACGCCGCGGGCTGTCGAGAGGCGCCCGAAATGGGCGGTCACGCCGGCCTCCTCGACCAGCATCAGGTCACGCGCCAGGGCCAGCGTCTCCGCCGTCTCCGGAATCCCGGGCAAGCCCTGCAGCGCTGACACCCGGCCCTCGTGGGCGACGCCATCGGCGCCGATCCAGGGATCGACACTCTGCAGGTGCACGGGCAGCGACAGTGAAGCGGCGTACTGCAGCGCGCGCCGCAGCAGCGCGTGGTTGGCCATCGGCCGACCGATGTTGCCGACGGCAATACAGCCCGCGGCGCGCAACCCGGCCATTTCCGACAGCGACTCCTCGCCGAGTCCGCGGGTCAGCGCGCCGATGACGTGCACGGTGGCACCGCGCGCCTCGCGGGCGCGGCGCAGGATCAGTTCGACCACCGCGGTGGAGTCCACGACCGGCTCGGTGTCGGGCGGGATCACGAGGTGGGTGATGCCACGCAGCAGGGCGGCATTGGCCTCGGAATGGATGTCGGCCTTGTAGCTGGCGCCCGGTTCGCGCAGGCGCGCAGCGAGGTCAACCAGGCCCGGCAGCAGCCAGCAGCCCTGCGCATTTACGATGCGGGCGCCGTTCTCGGCACCCGCAGGCGGATCGAGCGCGAGCACGCGGCCGGGCTCGAAGAGCACGTCGGCCTTGCGATCGATCCCGAGGTGCGGGAAGCGCGCGTGGGCACCGCGGATCAGGATCCGGTTCATGCCGCCTCCATCACCGGGACCTGGGCGCCGAGGATGTGCGCCATCACGGCCATACGCACTGCCAGGCCGTTCGAGACCTGTTCGAGGATCACCGAATGCGGCCCGTCGGCCACCTCGCTGGCGATCTCGACCCCGCGGTTCATCGGGCCCGGATGCATCACGATGCAGTCCGGCTTGGCCAGTTTCAGGCGCTCGGGCGTGAGCCCGTAACGACGGTAGTACTCGCCTTCCGACGGCAGGAAGGCACCGCGCATGCGCTCGCGCTGCAAGCGCAGCATGATGATGACGTCGGCGCCGGCAACACCCTCGGCCATGTCGGTGCAGACGCGCACGCCCATCTCCTCGAGGCCGGGCGGGATCAAGGTGCGCGGCCCGACCACCCGCAACTCGCCGACCCGGAGTGTGCCAAGGGCCAGCAGTTCCGAGCGCGCCACCCGCGAGTGCATCACATCGCCGACGATGGCGACGGTCAGTGCCGAAAAATCGGGCTTGTGGCGGCGGATCGTGTAGACGTCCAGCAGCGCCTGTGTCGGATGGGCGTGGCGGCCATCGCCGGCATTGAGGACCGACACGCCTTCCGGCGCGTGCTCGGCGATGAAGTGCGCGGCGCCGGAATCGGCGTGGCGGACGACGAACATGTCGCAGTGCATCGCGTGCAAGGTGGCCAGCGTGTCGAGCAGGCTCTCGCCCTTGCTGGTCGAGGAGGTCGACACATCGATGTTGACCACGTCCGCGCTCAGGCGCTCGGCGGCCAGCGCAAAGGTGGTTCGGGTGCGCGTGGAGGCCTCGAAAAAGAGGTTCATCACCGTGCGCCCGCGCAAGAGCGGCAGCTTCTTGTTGGCGCGCAGCGCGATGTTGGACAGCGACTGCGCGGTGTCCAGCAATTCGATCAGCAGGTGCCGAGGCAGGCCGTCGATCGTGAGCAGATGCTTGAGCCGGCCCTCGGGCGTGAGCTGGAGGTTCACGGCGTCGCTCCGTCGCGGTCGATCAGTTCCAGGCGCAGCGGCGCCGGCCCGCGCAGCTTGATCTGCTGGCCGGGCTCGAGATGCAGGCGCGCGCCGAAGGCGCCGGCCTCGATCGGCAGTTCGCGGCCGTTGCGGCTGACCAGCACGACCAATGTGACGCTCGCCGGGCGGCCGTAGTCGAAGATCTCGTTGAGTGCGGCGCGGATCGTGCGACCGGTGTAGAGCACATCGTCGACCAGGATCAGGTGGCGACCCTCGATGTCCCAGGGGATGCGCGAGGGGCGCACCGTCGGGTTCATGCCCACGCGGGTGAAGTCGTCGCGGTAGAAACTGATGTCGAGGGTGCCGATGGGCTCGGCCAGGCCCAGGGCCGTGCGCAAGTGCTCGGCGAGCCAGACACCGCCGGAATGGATGCCGACGAGGCGCGGATCGTTGATGCCGTGCTCGAGCAGGTGGGCGCGGGTGGCGCCGACCATCTGCTCGAGCAGGGGGTCAATGGCTGGGAGCTGCAAGGAAGTCCTCCAGGATCACCGCGGCGGCGTGGGCGTCGATGTCTTCGGCGTGCTTGCGGCGCGCGTTGCCCGCGGCACGTTCTGCGCGGAAATGGCGGCGGGCAAGCTGGGTGGATCCGCGCTCGTCCTGTTCGTGCACCGGGCGACCGTAGCGCGTCGCCAGCGTGCCGCCGAAGGCGCGCGCGCGCTGGGTCATCGGCTGCTCGCCGCCCTCGCGGGTCAGCGGCAGGCCGACCACGAAACCACTGGGCTGCCATTCGGCAACCATCGCATCGAGGGCCTGCCAGAGCTGCGCTTCGGGCCGCATCGCCAGGGTCTTCAGCGGCCGCGCGCGACGGGTGAGTTCGTTGCCGACGGCGACCCCGAGGTCGCGACTGCCGACATCCAGCCCCAGCCAGACCCGTGGCGTCGCGTTGTCGGACTCAGGCATGGCCGGCGTAATCGGTGAGCAGGCGCACGTCGATCCCGGCGAGCTGCGCGGCGGCTTGCCAGCGCTGCTCGATGGGTGTGTCGAACAGGATCGAGCGCTCGGCCGGGACCGAGAGCCAGGCGTTTTGCCGGATCTCTTCCTCGAGTTGGCCGGCGCCCCAGCCGGCGTAGCCGATCGCGACCAGCGCGGCACGCGGACCGCGGCCTTCGGCCATTGCCACCAGGATGTCGCGCGAGGTCGTCATGGTCACGAGGGGCGAGACCGGATACCTCCACACATAGTCGGCGCCGGGCTCGTGCAGCACGAAGCCGCGATCGGTCTGCACGGGGCCGCCGAGGTAGACCGGCTGGGCGCCGACGCCCGGATCGTGCGCGGGCAGGCCGACCTGGTCGAGAATCTCGCCGACGGTGAGCTCACTCAGGCGATTGATCATGATGCCGAGCGCGCCATCGGCATCGTGCTTGCAGATCAGGGTGACGCCGCGCGCGAAATTGGGGTCGGCGAGGCCCGGCATCGCGATCAGCAGGTGGTTGCTCAGGTAGGTGGGCTCGTGCATCGGGCCATTCTATCCCGCATTGGTCAGAGCCACGTGAGCCGTCCGGCCGGCTCGGACTGGCCGCTGCGGATGACGATGGTCACTGGTCAGCCCTAACGGGATCCGGGATCCTGCGGAAGCCCATCCGCTGGAAATCCGATGACGGACGCTGAAAGGGGCGCGCCAGCGCCGATGCCGCCGCAGGAGCCATTCGGTCGCACGAGGGCCATCCTCCTGGCCGGTGTCGTGCTGGTCGGAAGCCTGCTGCTGTACGCCCAGCCACTGTACGGCCCGAACGGCGCCTGGCGCCTGGCCGGTGCCAGCCTGCTGGTCTACGCGGGCTTCGTCCTGCTGGCCTGGTTTCCGCTGCCCTGGTTGTCGCGACGGATCGAGGCGCAGTTCGAGCGTTGGGTGGGGCATGGCCGAGCCGGTTGGTACCTGATCGTGGCGGTCGCCCACTTTGCTCTCGCGGAAGCGGCGGATCTGTGGGATACGCTGCGCGCGATCGGCAGGCTCGAGGACCTGGCAGCCAATGCCCTCTGGCGATGGCTGGTCGGGTTTTCGGTCGAGTCGTTCCTGAACCTGGTGTGGGCCTCGCTGTGGCCGCTGATGGCGGTGAAGGATTTCGGCTTCCGCGCTGCCGCCATCCTGGCGGGGGCTGCCTACGGAGTCTGGCGGCTGGGTCGACGCATCTACGGTGAAGTGGCGGTCGACGGCTGGCGTTGACCTCCGGGGGCGTGGCGGTCGGCGCGTGCTATGATTCCGCGCTTGCATGAGGCCTCCGCCTGCGGCGGGAGTGGCGCTCGCTTGCCCGCCGCTTCCGGCGGGTAAGGGTCTGAAAGCAATGGAGTTCCTGCATGGCAGATCTGGCCAAAGAGGTGCTGCGCGTCAACATCGAGGACGAGATGCGGCAGTCCTACCTCGATTACGCGATGAGCGTGATCGTGGGGCGCGCGCTCCCCGACGTGCGTGACGGCCTCAAGCCCGTCCACCGTCGCGTGCTGTACGCGATGCAGGAGCTGGGCAACGACTACAACAAGCCGTACAAGAAATCGGCGCGCGTGGTCGGTGACGTCATCGGCAAATACCACCCGCACGGCGATTCGGCGGTCTACGACACGATGGTGCGCATGGCGCAACCCTTCGCGCTGCGCTACCTCCTGATCGACGGCCAGGGCAACTTCGGCTCGGTCGACGGCGACGCCCCGGCAGCGATGCGCTACACCGAGGTGCGCCTGACCCGCCTCGCGCACGCGCTGATGCGCGACATCGACAAGGACACCGTCGACTTCCAGCCCAACTACGACGAGAAGGAACGCGAGCCGACCGTACTGCCCACGGTGGTGCCGAACCTGCTCATCAACGGTTCCTCGGGCATCGCGGTCGGCATGGCGACCAACCTCCCGCCGCACAACCTCCCCGAGGTCATCAACGCGCTGATCGAGCTGATCGCGAACCCGGAGATGACCATCGACGAGCTGATGCAGCACGTCACCGGGCCCGACTTCCCCACCGCCGGCATCATCAACGGCTCCTATGGCATCCGCGAGGCCTATCGCACCGGCCGCGGGCGCATCCTGGTGCGCGGCAAGGCCGAGATCGAGAACGAGGGCCCGCGCGAGGCCATCGTCCTCAGCGTGCTGCCCGCCGACGTCAACCAGGCGCGCCTGATCGAGAAGATCGCCGAACTGGTCAAGGCCAAGGAGATCGAGGGCATCGCCTCCGACGGCCTGCGCGACGAGTCCGACAAGGACGGCATGCGCGTGGTCATCGAGGTCAAGCGCGGCGAGAACGCCGAGGTGCTGCTCAACAAGCTCTACAAGCAGACCCAGCTCGAGACGGTGTTCGGCATCAACATGGTGGCGCTGGTCGCCGGCCAGCCGCGCACGCTGAACCTGAAGGACTTCCTCGAGGCCTTCCTGCGCCATCGCCGCGAGGTGGTGACGCGCAGGACCATCTTCGAGGTGCGCAAGGCACGCGCCCGCGCCCATGTGCTGGAAGGCCTGACCGTTGCGCTTGCCAACATCGACGAGATGATCGAGCTGATCCGCAGCAGCAAGGACGCTCACGAGGCCAAGGCGCGGATGCTGGCGCGGCGCTGGGAACCGGGCCTGGTCAAGGCGCTGCTCGCTGCCGCCGGTGCCGACCGCTCGCGCCCCGAGGAGCTGCTGCCGGACGAGGGCCTGCAGGCCGATGGCTACCAGTTGAGCGAGGTGCAGGCCAAGGAAATCCTCGAGATGCGCCTGCAACGCCTGACCGGCTTGGAGCAGGAGAAGCTGACCGAGGAATACGAGACGCTGCTGGCGGCGATCACCGAGCTCTTCCGCATCCTCGAGGAGCCGGGCCGGCTGATGGAAGTGATCCAGGGCGAACTCATCGCCATCCGCGACGAGTTCGGCGACGAGCGCCGCACGCGCATCGAGCACTCGCAGTCAGACCTCGACATCCTCGACCTGATCCCGCCCGAGGACGTGGTGGTCACGCTCTCGCATGCCGGCTACATCAAGCGCCAGCCGCTCGACGTCTACCGCGCGCAGCGCCGCGGCGGCCGGGGTCGCTCGGCGACGGCGCTCAAGGACGAGGACTTCATCGAGCGCCTCTGGATCGCCAACACCCACGATACCCTGCTGGCGTTCACTGGCCTCGGGCGCGTGTTCAAGCTCAGTGTCTACCAGGTGCCGGAAGCCAGCCCGACCTCGCGCGGGCGGCCGATCGTCAACATGCTGCCGCTGGAAGCGGGTGAGAAGATCCAGGCGGTGGTGCCGGTGCATGCCTTCAGCGACGAGTACTACGTGTTCTTCGCGACGCGTGCCGGCGTGGTCAAGAAGACCCCGCTGAGCGATTACCAGAACGTGCGCGCCAACGGCATCCGCGCGATCGAGCTGGACGAGGGCGATGGGCTGGTCAACGTCGCGCTGACCGACGGCGACTCGGACATCATGCTCTTCGGCAGCCACGGCAAGGCGGTGCGTTTCGCCGAGGGCGGCGTGCGCTCGATGGGCCGCGTGACCCGCGGTGTCATCGGCATGCGCTTCCCCGAGGACGCAGCCGATGCGCGGGTCGTCGCGATGCTGGTGGTCGAGGGTGACGGCGACGTCCTCATCGCGACCGCG
Source organism: Lysobacterales bacterium (assembly GCA_024710675.1). Classification (GTDB taxonomy): domain Bacteria; phylum Pseudomonadota; class Gammaproteobacteria; order Xanthomonadales; family SZUA-5; genus JANJUH01. Next base: position 367 of record JANJUH010000366.1, on the reverse strand, counting down.
CGCGGCTACGGCAAGCGCACGGCGGTGAGCGAGTTCCCGCAGAAGGGCCGCGGCACCCAGGGCGTCATCGCGATCCAGACCAGCGAGCGCAATGGCGAACTGGTCGGCGCAATCCAGCTTACCGAGCAGCACGACGTGATGCTGATCTCCAACCAGGGCACGCTGGTCCGCACCCGCGCCGGCGAGATCTCGCAGGTCGGCCGCAACACCCAGGGCGTCACGCTGATCCGCCTGCCGGAGGACGAGACGTTGGTCGGCCTCGTGAGGCTCGACGCGATCGCCGAGGAAGAAGGCGAGGGTGAGCAGCCGGAAGGCGACGGGCCAGGCGCGCCAGCGAGCTGAGGCGATCGCGCCCGAGGGCGCTCCT